>JAGANE010000038.1 GCA_017624395.1 Clostridia bacterium | reverse complement strand
ATATAATCGGGATCGGGGGCGGCACCGCTCTTGAGCATTTTTGCAAAGCCCTTGAGCATTCGGGCGGCAAGAAAATCATGCTCGCCTGCCACGGGATATACGTTGACGCGCACACTCAGATCCGCAATCAGATCCATCGAGCCCTCGCCAAAGTCCACAAGATCTCCCAAAATATACATAACGTCACTCTCCCGAAGCTTGATCTGCTCCAGAATCGACTGAAATTTTTCATAGTTGCCGTGAATATCCGAAATTACGTATGTCATAAGTTTCCCCTTACAAAAAGTATTTTAAAATGCGCGTCACATAACCGTGACGGTATTGCTGCTGACGATATCCACCGTAAGCGATGCATCCGCCTCCAGGAGCAATTCCTTGATCCGCAGGCAAACGGGATCCTCGGTGTGAAAATGCCCTGCCGACACCAGATTAATGCCAAGCTCGGGGGCATCGGTGAGATAATTGTGCTTCAACTCTCCCGTCAGATAGGTGTCAGCTCCCGCCTTGATCGCCGCCTTGACGTCATCGGAGCCGCTTCCCCCAAGGAGTGCGACACGGCTGACCGTCCTACCTGCATCGGAGACCAAAAGCTGCTCTGCGCCCGTGGCACTTCGTACCAGCGCAGCAAATTCCTTGAGCGTCATGGGAGCAGCCAAAGATCCAACTCTGCCGATCTCCTCTCCTTCCTGCCCAAACGGTGCGATATACTCCAGCCCCAGCAGTGAAGCAAGCCTATCGTTGACGCCACCCTCGACCGCATCCAAGCGTGTGTGAAAGCTCATTGCCGAAATCCCCGCGCGCAAAAGTGAGATCACCTTTTTTGCCACGTGATCGTCGGGATCTATGGCACGGAGCGGAGAAAAGATGAGCGGGTGGTGCGATACGATCAGATCGTAGCCTCCGTCAATTGCCGTTTTTACGACCTTGGCGGTGATGTCCAACGCCACCAAAACGCGCTTGACCTTGGCATCGGCATCGGCACAGCACATCAAGCCATCGTTATCCCATGCGCAGGAAAGCGAGGTCGGGATCCTCTCATTCAAAAATGCATATAACTTACGAACCGTCATAACAGCTCCTCCAAATTCTTTTTCATTCGCTCCTCAAACGAGGTATCTGCATTGGCAGAGCGCGCCTTTCCGCGCAAAACAGCATCCAAAACACCGATCTCATGCCTTACAAAGTCATGGAACAGCGGCGGGCGCTGTGCAATGTTCAGGCGTCCCACCGCAAGCTCGGTATCGCTGTACTCCTCGTTCTTGCCCGTAAAGCGTGCGGCAAGTGTCTGATAATATTTATCTTCAAAGGTAATCGTTTCGCCCGTAATGGAAAATCCGTTTTCGGTCAGCCATTTGCGCAGGACCGATGCGCGCGACATGGGCTGCAGGATCAGACCGATCCGCCCGTCCCTGATCCAAGGTGCCTCCGAGAGGATCCGCACGATCAATTCTCCGCCCATCCCAAAAATCAGCACGTCGTCGGGAGAATAGGACTCCACACCGTGCAAGCCGTCGGTCAGGAGCGTGCCGATACTGCCGTCAAGCCCCGCCGCCGCAATGTTGGCGCGTGCCGAATGGATGGGACCTTGATTGATGTCGCACGCCAAAGCGCCCGATACCAAGCCTTGGCGCACCAGATAGATCGGCAGATAGGCGTGGTCGGTGCCCACGTCCACAATCCGCCCACCTGCAGTAATGTACGGCACGGCACTCAACAGCCGCGCATCGGGGGTGATAACGGTATGCAAAACGATTCCGTCCTTTCATAATAGAGATAGGGAGAGGGGAAAGCCCCACAGGAGCTATCCTCTCTCCCCCGCACTCCCACTCCTCTTTCAGAACGCTTACCGAAGGGCGTATTCAAAAAGCGCGGGGAGCATAGGTAACGGCTTACGCGTTCTTTGCCGCCAAAAATTTGTTGATCTCTGCGATCAGCGCGTCGGCGTCGGTTCCGTGAACCGCGCAAGCATCCTCAACAGACTCACCGCGAGATGCGGGGCAGCCGAGGCAATGCATACCGATGGCAAAAAAGAACTGTGCGGTCTCCGGCTCGTAATCCAGAATATCACCGATGATGGACTTTTTGGTAACAACCATGATATTTTTCTCCTTTTCTGTTTGAATTGGTTTGCAATCCGAAAAAATCGGACTGCCTATGTTTATTATACCCCAAAAAGGCGCAACTGTCAATCTTTCCTGAGATTTTTTCAAAGAAAATTCCCGAATTCTCTTGCAATCTTCCAAAATATCCTTTATAATATAGGGTGACAGAAAATGCCGCCATCGACCGATTGCGGCAAATCTTGCGATTTATTACCTTCCCACGCTACGCGTAGGAAGCAATAGGAGGAAAAGACATGAAAATTTTGGTTGTAAACGCCGGAAGCTCGTCGCTGAAGTATCAGCTGTTCGACATGACCGACAACAGCGTTCTCGCAAAGGGTATCTGCGAGAAGATCGGCATTACGCCCACCAGCGGAACCATCACCCACAAGCGTCCCAACGCCGACA
This sequence comes from Clostridia bacterium, assembly GCA_017624395.1. GTDB lineage: Bacteria > Bacillota > Clostridia > Oscillospirales > CAG-272 > UMGS1865. The sequence continues at coordinate 399 of JAGANE010000038.1, read as the reverse complement.
AATATTTTAAGGAAACTCCGGTTCCGGATCACATCGCAGCAATCAGCCTTGTGCTGAAGACTCTGACCGATCCCGAGCTTGGTGTAATCAAGGACGTCTCCGAGATCGAGGCAGTCGGACACCGCTTTGTACACGGCGGCACCAAGATCAACGAATCCTGCATTCTCACACAGGACGTGATCGATTACGTAACGTCGATCATTCCCATCAACCCCCTGCACGGTCCCGCCTCGCTCAAGGGCTTTAACGCCTGCAGTCAAGCAATGCCCAACGTTCCTCACGTCGGCGTATTTGACAGCGCATTCTACGCAACCATGCCCGAGGCATCCTATATGTACGCAGTTCCCTACGAGTGGTACGAAAAGTACGGTATCCGCCGCTACGGCTTCCACGGAACCT
>JAGANE010000257.1 GCA_017624395.1 Clostridia bacterium | reverse complement strand
CATTGGCGCAACCGAGAAGTTCCCCAACGTTTACGCTGAAAATGAATTGAGCCTTGCCGTAAAGGTTTATTCCGATGCTATCGGTGATTGGGATCTTTCCAAGCCCATCGTTTATGTAAAGGACATCACCGTTTACGGCGGTAACGTTGCAACGAACAAGAACATTCAGTTTGTACAAGACGGAACTGTTTTGCAGCACGTATATGCTCAGGCAGGTGACGTAATTGACACGTTCCCCACGATCGATGTCGAAGAGAATGAGACCGCTGTATGGTTCTATAAGGGTACGAATATCGTTGCGACCGCACCTTATACGGTTTACAATGATGCTACTCTTGAGGCGCGCATTTTTGATAAGAGTGCATCCGAAGTGGTTGCTATGCAACACACCGCAGTAAACGCTACTACGAACACCCAGAGCGTACGCTTTATTGCAACGTTGCAATCCTTGGAAAGCTCCGAGGCAGGCTTTGAGGTGACTGCGAAATATCTTGAAGGCGGCGTTGTAAAAGAAAAGACCTGGGTAGTGAAAACGACTCGCGTTTATTCGAAGATCAACGCAACCGAGAACGGTACTGTTGTTTCGGTTACGGCAGCAGAGCTTGGCGGTGTTTACCTTTGTGCTTTGTCGATAGACGATGTTCCTACCAACATCGGTCAGATCGATTTCTACGTAAAATCTTACGTGGTGATCAACGGTGAGAAGGTTTATAGCAAGCAGGCGACTGCTACCATGGAGAATGGCGCTCCGAACCAAGAAGCTACTCTTCTTGGGCAGACAAACTAAAAAGAATAGGCGGTCGCCCTTAGCGGCGATCGCCTTGCGCGCTTTAAAATACTACGAAAGGATGCCGTGTGATCTATCATGAAAAAAACAAAAAAGCTTATTTCGTTGTTGCTTGCGGTTGTTTTGTCAGTCGGTCTTTTTGCAGCTTGCACGAATGATCCGGGAAGTGGAAGCACAACAACAAATGGGGAAACCACGGACGTGGGGCAGGAGCTTGTCGCGGATGTGCAAATCGCTACCGATAAAAAGGTTCATTTTAAAATCATTTATCCTACCGATACGGCTGATGATGTAAAGGAATCTATATTTTCCTTGTATGAAGCTCTTGTAACCCGCTCCAATAACGGTATCGTTTTGATCTCCGAGGCTAATAGCGATAGCTACAGTGCCGATGCCGCCGAAATTCTGATTGGAGATACGGGCTATCCCGAATCCAAAACCGTGATGAACAACATCGGCTATGGTGACTGGACTGTTCGTTTTGAAGGCAAGAAGCTGGTGGTTACTGGTTACTCACGCGATGCGCTTCGCAAGGCAATTACGCAGACCATTCAAACGGTTAAAAACGCTTCTGATGGGCAAGGCAATATTACGGTTGCAGGGGATCTTTGCCTGAGCGGAACCAATGACGCGATGATCAACAATCTTCCTCGCTACGAAAGTGCGGCAGCAACCCTGCCTGTAACCGCGGATGAAGGACAGAATGCGTCACTCGCCGTTATGAAGCAATCTACGGCTGCAGAATACGACGCATACCTTGGAAAGCTTGCAACGCAGGGCTATACGCTTTATACTTCCAATGTTATCGAAGAAAATCGCTTTGCTACATATACGAACGATAAATATTTGATCAGTGCAGGTTGGTATCCCTACGAAAATTCTGCGCGTATTACCATTGAAGCCAAGGGTTCGCTTGTTGGCTTAGAGAGCGATAACGTCTGGACTCCCGTTAACGGAATTACGACCTCGCTCGCACAGCTCGGTCTTGGCACCGAGGCAAACGATTATCCCTATATCGGCATGTCGTATGTCTATCAGCTTGCCGACGGCTCATTTATCGTGATCGACGGCGGTTTTGCAAGTGATGGGGAGCGTATTTACAATTATATGAAGGCAAAGGCTCCCAATGGGGAGATCGTTATTGCGGCATGGTTTATTACTCACAATGACCCTGACCATTATCGGGCATTTGTTAATTTTGTAGGTGCATATCGGGATATGGTCAAGGTTGAGTACGTAGTTAAAAATATGCCTAATTCGTTTGCCTATATGGAGAGCGGAAGTGATGAGAATAGCGCAACTCATTCGTTGGCTGCGACTCTTCCTAACTGCAAAGTGATAAAGGCACACACCGGTCAGAAATTTTATATCCGCAATGCAGTTGTGGAAATTCTGTATACCATTGATAATTATCTTCCGTTGTCGTTAGATAACTTTAATAACAGTTCGATGGTCTTTACCGTAGACACGGAGGGGGAACGCGCCCTCTTTACAGGTGATATCAGTGACTATCCGGCTTCCATTTTGCTGCCAATGTATGGTGAATATCTGAAGTGTGATATTCTTCAGCTTGCTCATCACGGCGTACGAAACGGACACGGCTTGAATATGCCCAATATGATTGAGCTTTATAAGGCAATGCGTCCGGAGGTCGTTCTGTGGCCCAGTTCTGAGGCACATTATCTCAATGCGGATAATATGGACGAGAGTGAACAAATCGCCCTTTTCTCTTGGAATTTGGAAGGTATGAAGAGTGCAAGAGAAACATGGATCGCAGGCGGTGACGTAATTACCGTATTTGAATTGCCTTACTCGCATTTCAGTGCTTATCGCTTTGATCCTTCCAATCCTCACCCCACGCCGGTTGCTAAGAATGTGGCATCGGACAGCGACAGCTTGAACTACCATGAGGTTGTCGGTGATGCGTATATTGAACACGTTGGCTGGGCAGACGGTAAATAATAAAGCTCTCCAATAGGGTCTGTTTCAAAGTAGTATATTTTGAATACATTATACAGAACGCCCTAACAACTCCAATGTCATTCAGTTGTTTGGCATTGGAGTTGTTTTGTACAAGGTTGTTCGTTTTTAAGGAGAAAATCTGCTATGAATGGGATTAAGCGTGTTTTTTTCGTTACGCTTTCGTTGCTTCTCATGTTGACATCTGTGTCGCTCCATATACTTGCTTACGGTGGCGTAGCAGATAAAAATATTCAGTTTGTAAAGGATGGGGTAGTGCTTGAAAGCGTCAGTGCAAAGGAAAATGACCTTATTACAAGCTTTCCCCAAATTAATGTTGAAAATAATCAAACCGTTGTATGGTTTTATAAGGACACGAATGTTGTTGTGACGGTACCCCACACGGTTTGTGATAATGCTATCATAGAAGCTCGTATCTTTGATAAGAGCTTTTCCAAAGTTGTCGCAATGCAATATACCGAGATAAATGCGGTGACAAATACGCAGAGTGTTCGGTTTGTTTCTGTATTGCAGTCCTTGGACGGCTCAGAGACAGGCTTTGAGGTGATAGCAAGATATATTGAAAACGGAGTTTTGCAGGAAAAGCATGGAGTGATTAAAACAACTCATATTTATTCTAAAATCAATGCGACCGAAAACGGTAGCGTTATTTCGGTCTCCGCTACCGAGCTTGGCGGGCTCTATGTGAGTGCGCTTGCGATAGATGACGTACCTACCAATGTTGGTCGAATAGATTTTTATGTGAAGTCTTATGTGGTTGTGAAAGGCGAAACTTTTTACAGTGAACAGGCAGTTGCTGCCTTACATAACGGTGCGGTTTCTCCGTCGGCTCCGGATGTGGAAATTGCCACAAATAAAAGAGTCAATTTTAAAATCGTTTACCCTGCTGATACAACGAATGATGTGATAGAGTCCATTAACACTTTGTCCGACACTCTTGTTGCGTGTTCAAGTGGCGGATCGGTTTCGGTCTTGGATGCCAATGATAATAGATACGATGCCAATGCAACCGAAATTTTGATTGGAGATACGGGTTATCCCGAATCGAAGCAGGTGATGAGTCGCATTGGATATGGGGATTGGGTGGTTCGATTTGAAGGAAAGAAGCTGGTGATTGCAGGGTATTCACGTGATGCAATTTGTAGGGCGATAACGCAAGCTGTCCAAACCCTCGAAAAGTATTCGGACGGGATGGGCAATATTACGGTTGCGGGAGATCTATGGTTGGTTGGAACAAGCGATGCGATCATCAACAACCTTCCGCGTTATGAAAGCGCGAGCTACCACCTGCCTGTAACTGCGGATGAAGGGCAAAATGCCTCTCTTGCGGTAATGCGGCAATCCACGATTGGTGAGTATGAAGCGTATCTTTCAAAGCTTGCCAATCAAGGTTACACTTTATATAGTTCTAATACGATTGGTAAAAACCGTTTTGCTACCTATACCAACAATGATTATTTGATCCATGCGGGTTGGTATTCCAATGAAAATTCTGCACGTATCACAATTGAAGAAAAATACGCTCTTGCGGGTTTGGAGAGTGATAATGTATGGAATCCGATTGATGGAATTACTACCTCGCTTGCGCAGTTTGGTATGACGAATGGCGTTAAAGAGGGAATGGGATATTGTTATCAGCTTGCCGACGGCTCTTTTATTGTCATTGACGGTGGAAATCCAAACGATGCGTTCCCTTTATATGATTATATGAAGGCGAAAGCGCCAAACGGCGAGATTGTGATCGCGGCTTGGTTTATTACTCATAATGATCCCGATCACTACAGGGCGTTCGTTAGATTTGTAAATACTTACAAGGATCAATTTATGATTGAGGCGGTTATCAAAAATACGCCCAAATCCTCCGCTTATGCGGAGAGTGGCAGTACCGTAAATCATGATACTCATGAATTAGCGACGGTGCTTCCCGGTTGTAAGGTGATTAAGGCTCATACGGGTCAAAAATTTTATATCCGAAACGCAGTGGTAGAGATGCTTTATACCATTGACAATTATTTGCCTAGTCCGCTTAAAATCTTTAATAACAGTTCAATGGTTTTTTCGGTAGACGTGGAAGGTGAACGTGCGATTTTTACTGGAGACATCAGTGATGAAGCGGCCGGGTTATTATTGTCAATGTATAGCAACTCTCTTAAATGTGATATTCTGCAGCTTGCGCACCACGGTCTGCGAAACGGTCATGGCTTGAATATGCCAAATATGATTGAGTTGTACAAGGTTATGCATCCCGAGGTCGTTCTGTGGCCTTCTTCTGAATCACATTATCTGAACGTAGATAACGAAGATGAAGGTCAGCAGATTGCGCTGCATTCCTGGAATTTGGAAGGAATGAAGAGCGCGAGAGAGACTTGGATTGCTGGGAACGACAGAATTACCGTGTTTGAGCTACCATATTCGTTTTTCAGTGCTTACCGTTTTGATCCTTCCAATCCGCATCCACCATCGGTTGCCAAGGAGGAGGTATCAGACAGTGAGAGCTTGATCTACTGTGATGTCGCCGATGATGCGTTGATAGGGCATGTTGGTTGGGCTGACGGAGATTGATTGGTTCTTATTTCGTTAGAAAATATATAAAAAATCTATAATATTAGTAAAACCAAAACAATTGGTATGAACCACATGCGATTGTTTGATGATTTTTAAAAGATATTTAAGAAGAAAGGCTGGGTTTTCAATGATGCTGTCTACTATTATGAAATGTACGCCTGCTGTATGTGCAGTAAAGGATGAATATCAGATTATGATTCCGGTTCATGCTCCGGCTATTATGTGGGTGAAAGTAGGCGATAAAACCTTCTATGATGAAAGCAACGGTATTTTGCGTTCAGATACCGATATTCATCGTGTAATTGTTCCGATGTCGATCCTGGATGAAACGAAAGGATATACGGTTTGTTGGCGAGAGGTTTTTGAGCGAAAACCGTATTCTCCAATTCTTGGAGATGAGCAGAGCCAATCCTTTGCGTTTCGCCCAATGGAGAGAGAGATGATTCATGCTTATATGATCTCCGATACGCACGGAATGTATGAACAGCCTGTAGCTGCGGCAGAAAAATTTTTGGAGCTGTACGGTAGGATCGATCTTTTGATTTTGAATGGGGATATTCTCAGTAACAGCGGTGATTCGGCAAACTTTATTTTGTATTACAAGATTATTGAAAAAATTACCGGCGGTGAGATCCCTGTTATCATTTCTCGCGGTAATCATGATCTCCGGGGCAAGTGTGCCGAGAAGCTCTGCGACTATATGCCTGTGGATCATGGAAACAGTTATTATACAATACGTATGGGAAATTTGTGGGCGATCTTGCTTGATCTGGGCGAGGATAAGGAAGACGGTCATAAGGAATACAACGGAACGATTTGTTGCCACGCATTTCGTGAACGTGAGACTGCCTTTTTCGAAAAAATTGTAGCAGACGAGACAAACGAATACAATGCAGAAGGGGTAAAGCATCGAATTGTCATTTCTCATGTTCCGTTTACTCGGCGAGATATGGTACCCGATGAGTCGGAAGTTTCACTTTTTCAAAAATGGGTAGAGCTACTGAATGATAAGGTCACTCCCGAGTTTGTGTTGTCAGGTCATACGCATTGGCAATATATTGCCTATCCAAACGGAAAATATGATGATTACGGCATGAAGTTCCCAACTGTGGTAGGGGCTTTGGTCGACCGTGAAAATCCTTATTTTGCCGGATGTGGAATTATTTGGAGCGACGGGAAAATTCGTGTTGTTTTCAATGACGGTAACGGCGTCTTGGAAGAAACCACACTTGGTGAACCCAAACATTGATTTTATAAGAGGAGGAGAAAACATGTCGGAAAGTTTAACGACAGTCGATTTTATGCAGAAGATAGGCTTTCCTCAAGAGGCAATAACCGCTTTGAGATCTGCCGAGAAGGTTCTTTTGGCAAACGATGTGATAAATCGTCTTTTTAAGCAAGCAGAGGTTGCATTGCTTTATCACGGTGCCGGGGAATTTCAAACTTCGCTTTCTGCGATAGCAGAGCAAAGCCGTATTCCGTGTGAAACTGTAGATATGGTGTTCTTAGTGAATATGCTACCAAAGCTTTTGGAACGCTACCGTAAAAACGGTATTTCGGAGGATATTTTTTGGAATACCGCAAAGGATCTGACCTATAAGCTTTTGGAGTGTTATGCCAACCGTGGAGTATGGGGGACGTTTGTCACCTTTTGGTTTCCTGAATTTTACCGTTTGGAAAGATTTGGCTTGGGGCGATTGCAATATGAACGAAAAGCCTTTCCTTACGAGGGCGTTCCGGGGTTGCAGAAGGGGGAAACGGTATACAACTGTCATATCCCTTCCGCAGGAGCTTTGACTCCAGATCTGGTTCAGGATTCGCTTCTGCGTGCCAAAGCTTTTTTTGCCGATGAGTTAATCGGAGATCGAATGCCGGTTTACTGTAGCTCGTGGATGCTTTATCCCCCACATGTCGAGTTGTTCCCTGACGGGTCTAATTTGAGGAGCTTTGCAGACCGCTTCACAGTGGTAGAAGCTGTGCCTGACCCCACCAACCACGATTTTTGGCGTATTTTTAATTTCCCATGGGATCCAAGTATTTCTTTGGATGATCTTCCCGAGGATACATCCTTACGCCGTGCATTTAAATCGTTTTTAACGAGTGGAAATGTTATGGGATCGGGCAAATGTATTCTTTGGATATAATGCAGTACATATTTCAAAATATAAATTACAAATTCATTATTAGGAGAGAATCATAATGGAAAAGAAAAAAATTATTTTGATCGGTGCAGGTCTGCGCGGATTACAGTATACGAATATTATGTTTGATCTTGCCGATCGCTATGAAGTGGTTGCGGTAGCAGAACCCGTTGATGACCGTAGGGAATACATTCGGAAAAAGCACAATATTCCCGAAGAGCTTTGCTTTACGACATGGGAGCCCTTGCTGGAACTACCCAAGCTGGCAGATGCGGCAATTATTGCAAATATGGATAGAGATCATCTTGCTCCTACGTTGATTGCGATTGACAAGGGTTATGACATTCTGTTAGAGAAACCCATTGCTCCAACGCCCGAGGAGTGTATCCGCATTGCGGATTTTGCAAATCAAAAGGGTGTGAAGGTCTTGGTATGCCACGTGCTTCGCTATACTCCTTTCTTTAACTTGCTGAAGAAGTGTATTGATGACGGTGTTATCGGAGATGTAATGAGCATTCAGCATGCAGAGCATGTCGGAAATTTACATCAAAGTCATAGCTTTGTGAGAGGAAACTGGGGGAACAGTCAAGAGAGTAGTTGTATGGTTTTGCAAAAGATCTGTCATGATCTTGACATTTTGCAGTGGCTTGTGGATAAGCCTTGCCGTCGAATCCAGAGCTTTGGCTCACTCTCTTATTTCACGATGGCAAACAAACCGGAGGGCGCACCGTTGCGCTGCATCGACGGTTGTCCTCATGCTGACACCTGCTGCTACAATGCGGTAGAGATTTATCTGGATGATAGTGCAAATAAATGGTTCCGTACCGCTGCCACAAAGAAGATTGAGCCCACAGATGCAGATGTCGAAAAGGCGCTTCGAGAAACGGATTACGGAAAGTGCGTATTCCAGTGTAATAACGATGTAGTGGATCATCAGATCGTGAACATGGAATTTGAAGGTGGAATAACCGTCAATGTGACCATGGAAGCCTTCAACAAAGGCGGTCGTAACATTGTGATCATGGGAACAAAGGGAGAAATCCGTGGAAATATGAGCGATGATCATATTTCCGTGTATGACTTTATGACCAAGGAATTCCGCGAGATTAAGATTGAAGATGCAATTGTAAATGAGGCGATCACCGGCGGACACGGTGGCGGAGATAGAGGCATCGTTTATTCCTTCTATGATCTTTTGACCGGAAACACAGAGAGTAAATCGATTTGTGACGTGTCTGTTGCATGTGCAAATCACATGTTGTCGTTTGCGGCAGAGGAGTCACGCTTAACAGGCAAGGTGATTGATGTGCAAGAGTTTGTTGAGCGTGTTCGGAAAAACATGATTTGATCATGAGAAACAAAAGAACGGGTCTGTGTTTTGGATGATAACAAAAGCTACATGCGTCAATTCTTCAGGAGCGTGTCAGTGTGTGTGCAGAAGAGGAGATTATGTACATGAAGGTTAAAATCGGTGTTATTGGCTATGGTTCGAGAGGAAAGGGGATAACAAAGGCGGTTTTATTAAAGATGCCTGATGTTGAGATCGTTGCCGTATGTGATGAATATGAGGACAGAGCGCAGTTGGCCGCGAACACAGTTGAAGAAGTAAGCGGTAAACGTCCCTTTTCCACAACAAAACATAAAGAGGTTCTGAAGCTTGAGCACTTAGACTGCGTTTATGTTGCTACCTCGTGGGAAACTCATGTTGAAATTGCAATCGAAGCGTTGAATCAAGGCATTCCGGTGGCATTAGAGGTTGGAGGAGCTTATTCATTGGAAAGTCTTTGGACACTGGTGCGTACGCAAGAAAGAACAGGAACACCGTTTATGTTCATGGAGAATTGTTGCTTTGCAAAGGATGAGCTTTTAGCCACCTCGCTCGTACGACATGGTGTTTTAGGTTATGTTGTACATTGCCATGGAATTTACGGTCACTATCTTGCAAAGGAGATTGCAAGCGGATATCAAAAGAGGCATTATCGTTTGCGGAACTACCTGACACGAAATGGGGAGAATTATCCTACCCATGAGTTAGGACCGATTGCCAAAATTTTGAACATTAATCGTGGCAACAGAATGTTGTCCTTGGTTTCGGTTGCTTCCCGTTCTGCCGGTATGGAGGAATATATCAATCTGAACGCTGATAAATACCCTGAATTGGTCGGTAAGAAATTTCGCCAAGGTGATATTGTGAACACGATTATCACCTGTGCTGATGGGTCAACGATTTCTTTGTGCTTGGATACCACACTGCCCAGACACTATTCCAGAGAATTCACCGTAAGGGGAACGAAGGGAATGTATGAGCAAAGTAACAACTACATCCATTTAATGGGAGATGCCGAGGATTGGGAGCCCGCAAAGCATTATCTGGAATATGGCAATAACAGTGGGAAATTTGAAGAATATCTTCCTGCCGTTTGGAAAAACATTACGTCCGAACAAATCCGATCCGGGCATGGCGGAATGGATGGGATTGAATTTAGAGTGTTTGTTGACTGTCTTAAAGAAGGAAAGCCAATGCCCATTGATGTGTACGATGCTGCTGCATGGATGTGTATTACAGAACTCTCAGAAGCTTCGGTTGCACATGGCGGAACGCCACAGGCTATCCCTGATTTTACGAGCGGTATGTGGACACGTCGTGAGCCACAAGATGTTGTGTAACTTTGAGTGTTACATATCATTAAAACGAAACAGATGTTTTTATGAAATGAAAGATATGTTAAAGGAGAATAATGTTTTATGACACTTTTAATACTTGCTGCCGGACTCGGCTCACGCTATGGCGGTTTGAAGCAACTCGATCCGGTTACGGAAAATGGCGAATTTATCATTGATTTTTCGGTGTATGATGCAATCGCCAGCGGCTTTGATAAAATCGTATTTGTAATTAAAGAGGAAAATCTTGAGCTTTTCCGGGAAACAATCGGTCAACGATTCGAAGATAAGGTTAAGGTCGAATACGCATTCCAAAAATTAGACGATCTTCCTGAGGGCTTTAAGATCCCTGCGGGCAGAGAAAAGCCTTGGGGAACGGCGCAAGCAATGCTTGCGGCACGTCACTGTATCAATGAGCCTTTTGCAGTGATCAACGCGGATGATTTCTATGGAAGAGGCGCATATGAAGCACTCGCCAAGCATCCTTCCAATGCGGTTGTTGGAGCAATCCCCGCGCCTTATTGCATGGTAGGATATGTCCTTGAAAACACGCTTACCGAAAACGGGAGCGTATCTCGCGGCGTATGTGAAGTAGAGGACGGATTTTTGGTTGACATTGTGGAACGAACCAAGATCAGCCGTGCAAATAATGCAGCGATCTTTACCGAGGACGGTTGTGATACCGAGCTTCCGCTTGATACGATCGTTTCCATGAACTGTTGGGGATTCACACCCGATATTTTTGATAAGGTCATGGATGGTTTTGCAACGTTCCTTTCCTGTGATGACGGGAATTTGAAAAGAGAGTATTATCTTCCTTTCGCCGTTAAAGAAATTATGGAAAAGGGAGAATGCTCGGTTCGTGTTTATTCTTCAACCGACTCATGGTATGGGGTAACGTACCGCGAAGATCACGATCACGTCGCTAATAGTTTGGTAAGATTGATGGAAACCGGAATCTACCCCAAAGTATTAAATGACACAACGAGAGGTTAAACTATGATTACCAAAAACATTGATACCAAAGAAGTTCTGAATGCTTATTTTAAAACCCTTCCGTCCTACTGCGAGCCTTACGGCAACGGACACATCAACGACACCTTTTTGGTTGTTGCGGAACGCAGATACATCCTTCAGCGAATGAACACCGTGGTGTTTCCGCATCCCGAGGACTTGATGGAAAATATCATTGGCGTTACCGAACACATCAGAAATAAGGTGCAAGTTATGGGCGGTGATGCCGCGCGCGCGTCCTTGGTGGTGGTTCCTACGCAAAGCGGCGATCTCTTTTTCCGTGACAGCACCAACCATTATTGGCGCATGTACGAGTTTACCGAGCGCACCATTACGCGCGAGGTGGTTGAAAACATTGAGGATTTTTACAATTGCGCAGAAGCCTTTGGAAACTTCCAACAGCAACTTGCAGACTATCCCGCAGAAAAGTTGCACGAGAGCATTGCAAACTTCCACAATACCCCTTGGCGCTATGAAAATTTGATGAAAGCAATTGAAAAAGACAGTTGTGGTCGCCTTGCCGAAGTGACCGAAGAAGTACAGTTTGCACGTGACCGAGAGCAGTTTTGCAAGACCTTGGAGCTGGCGCACGAGGCAGGAACGCTTCCTCTGCGCGTGACGCACAATGATACAAAGCTGAACAACATTCTCTTTGACGAGCAGACCAGTGCTCCCGTGTGCGTGATCGACCTTGACACGGTTATGCCGGGCTATTCGGTCAACGACTTTGGAGATTCGATCCGCTTCGGTGCAAATACCGCCGTGGAGGACGAAACCGATCTGTCCAAGGTGAAATTGGATCTAAATCTGTTTGAGGCGTATGCAAAGGGATTTTTAAAGGGCTGTAACGGAAGCCTGATTGAAACCGAGATCGATTTGTTGCCCGTTGGAGCAATGATGATGACGCTTGAATGTGGTATGAGCTTTTTGACCGATTATCTGGAAGGCGATGTCTATTTTAAGATTCACCGTCCCAAGCACAATCTCGACCGCGCGCGCAATCAGTTTGCGTTGGTGGCTGATATGGAGCGTAAGGCGGATCAAATGAGAGAGATTATTGATCGTTTGAAGTGATCTTGTACATTTTAAGACTTCGAAACAGTGCAGACGTAATTATAAGCTGACTTAAATAAAACTCGTTTCTTAGTGAAATGGGTTTTATTTTATAAAATGTTTTGTATAATATATGGTTTTCGTTTGAAGATAAATGAAAAAAGGTAGCATTCCATATTTACATTTTTTTATATTGATGATATAATTTTAATGTGGAGAGATGCAATGATACAATGAGTCTTTGGAGAGATCAATCAAATAGTGAAAAATGAGGGAGGGATAAAATGAATGTTGAAAATAAATTGATGAAAATTCATGAAATCAATTTACTGAAACATGAAACATTCAGCAAGGATACACTTTTTCATGAAACCGTTTACGATCCTCTGCGAGCGACTTCCCAATTGCTCTCTCATGAATTTATTCATGTTGCTTTGGTGGTAGAGGGAAGCGGAGTCCATCAGATATTTGATCAGTCTATCCCATGTAAGGCGGGAGATATTTATATTGTCCCGCCCAATACTCCTCATGGATTTTTTTTGGCAGAAGAAGGTGTATGTATGGCAATAGATCAGCTTCTGTTTGATGCGGAGGATTGGTTTAAAGGTGAAATATCCGATGTCAGAAATCCCCGTTTCTGTTATGGGATTTTCAGTGACCGTGCATCGGTAGCTTATGCGTTGTTGAACGAACAGACTCAGAAAGAACTCAATTCCATGTTGGTTGGTATGGAATCTGAGATGATTGAGAAGCGCCAGGAATGGCGAGATGTGGTGAGGTCATTTTTGATTCAGTTTTTAATTACGGTTGGTAGATATATTAACTGCGCTATTAAAAACGACACCCATGTTTCCTCAAAGGATTGGAATTTGGTAATGTCCGTTATGAGAATGGCGAAGGAACACTATGCAGATTGTAATTTTACATTGGAGTCTGTAGCGGAATCTTTGTATATCAGTCGTTCGCATTTGAGCCGTATCTTTAAAGGCTTGACAGGACAGTTCTTTTCAGAATATTTAAGAGATATTCGAATTAACAATGCTTGTAATATGCTTTTAGAAACTGGACTAAATGTGGATGAAATTGCTGAATGCTGCGGGCTTCGAGATGTTCCGTCATTTTACCGAAATTTCAGTACTCGAATGAATATGACCCCAAGTCAGTACAGACAGATTAACAATGCAGAAAAGAAGGGTTTTATAAAAAAACATTTACCAATAAATATTGTAAATGAAATATCCGAAAATCTGCAAAAAGGGAAGGCAAAGCGTGTTAAGGAATTGGTTCAAAAAGCTTTGGATCAAGGCGTTAGTGCCAAGCAAATTTTAAACGAGGGGCTTCTTTGCGGTATGGAAATTATCGGTGAGAAGTTCAAGAATAATGAGATTTATGTTCCCGAGGTGTTAGTTTCTGCAAGAGCTATGAATATGGGGATGCAAGTCCTTAAATCTCATCTTGCAGAGGCAGATGTGCAGGCACCAGGAAGGGTTTGTATCGGTACAGTCCAAGGAGATATGCATGACATCGGCAAAAATCTTGTAAAGATGATGTTAGAAGGAAAAGGACTGGAGGTCATTGATCTTGGAACCGATGTAGCCGCCGAAACATTTGTTAAGACTGCAATCGAACAGGATTGCCGAGTGATTTGCTGTTCTGCTTTGCTTACAACTACAATGAATGTTATGTCAGATGTGGTTAAGGCTGCTCGGGATGCGGGAATTCGTGACAAGGTAAAGATTATGATTGGCGGCGCACCCGTCAGCCGGGAATTTTGTGACAAGATTGGTGCAGATTGCTATACAGAGGATGCTGCAAGCGCTGCGGATGCAGCGGTAGCGTTTTGTAAAGAGTTATAACAGGTCTGAAATATGATCGGTACACGAAAGAAAAAGTAAGTTTATAAAACTGATTTATAATAAGTTAAAGGAGAAAAACATGGATAATGTTTCTTTGAAGGATCGGGAAATACTGAGAGAGCTTGCTACACGCAAGCTTCAACTGGCACATTGTACCCGTAACGACGAAATTCTTGAGATGTGGCATAAACAGGAAAAGGGAATACGGGATACGCCGACTGTTCGATTGCTTTTTTTGAATTTTGTAAACGAGGTGGTCACCCCCAGAATGCGTTGTGAGGGAAAGGATGCACGTGAGCTGGAAAAGCAATTGTTGACTCCCATGGTCGGCAGAGAGTTATTTGACGATGACACTCCTATCACCGATACGTTTGATGTGAATCTATTTACTACCCTGTCCCCCTTCGGAACGCCGCCCAATCTGATCCGCGTTCCGAGTACAAACGGCTATCATATCGAGCCGATTACCGATGATGTGGAGGCAGACATTGATCTCTTCCGCGGCGGTTCTTTCTCGGTGGATCCCGAAGGCACGAAGGCTTGGTGCGCCTATGCGGATGAGGTGTTTGGAGATATTCTTCCTTCCCGCATTACGCACACTGCTTTGAAAGGAGCGATTACCAATCCGCTTATTAAATTGATCGGTATGGAAACATATTACGTTTCTATGTACGATTCTCCCGAGGCGTTGCATGAGATCATGGACATGGCGGCCTCAATGTACGAAAGATATTACGATTATCTGGAAAACAATAAGCTGTTGATCCCCACCAACGGTTTTTCTGTTGTCGGTCAGGAAAGCTTTGCGTTTACTGATGAGCTTCCCGCAGATGGTCCGATTACATCTACAAAACAAATGTGGGGCTTTTTGGAGGCACAGGAAGCAACGGCTATTTCTCCCGAGATGTTTGGGGAGTTCGTATTCCCGTATCTCGACCGCTTGGTTAAGCGTTTCGGACTCTTGTCCTACGGATGCTGTGAACGGGTGGATACGCTTTGGGAGGACTATATTTCAAAGTGGGAAAATCTTCGCAAACTGTCCGTGTCTCCTTGGAATGTTGAACCACAGGTGGGCGAATACCTTCGTGGATCGCGAATCGTATATTACAGCAAGCCTCGTGCCGAGATCGTTACAAACCCGGGACCTTTGGATGAGGATGCGGTTCGCAAGTGCTTCAAGAGTATTGCAGAGGCGTCGAGCGGATGTCTTTTGGAGATCGCGCAACGAGAGGTCGGCACGATCTACGGCGACTATGAGCGTGGCAGACGCTATGTAGAATTGGCAAAGCAAACCATTGCAGAATATTGGAAACCATAAATCAATTTTATTATATTAGAAAGAATCTAAAAGGAGATAAAGAGATGAGCATTTTAGTAGAAATTTCGGAGAATCTGCAGAAGGGCAAGGCGAAGATCGTAAAGGAACTTGTACAGAAGGCTTTGGACGAGGGACACTCTCCCGAGCAGATCCTGAACGAGGGACTTCTTTACGGTATGGGAATTGTCGGCGAGAAGTTTAAAAACAATGAGGTGTACGTTCCCGAAGTGTTGGTTTCGGCGCGTGCCATGAACATGGGCACGCAGATCCTCAAGCCCTACTTGGCTGAGGCAGGCGTACAGGCTGCAGGGAAGGTCTGCATCGGTACGGTGCAGGGCGATCTTCACGACATTGGTAAGAACCTTGTGAAAATGATGTTGGAGGGCAAGGGTTTGGAGGTCATCGATCTTGGAACCGACGTTCCTGCCGAAACCTTTGTAAAAACCGCAATTGAGCAGAACTGTCAAGTGATCTGCTGTTCCGCACTGCTTACCACCACCATGAACGTGAGGGGAGATGTGGTAAAAGCGGCTGAGGCTGCAGGTATTCGCGACAAGGTCAAGATCATGGTCGGCGGCGCACCCGTCAATCAGGAGTTCTGTGACCTGATCGGTGCCGATTGCTACACCGTTGACGCGGCAAGCGCGGCAGATGCTGCCGTAGCCTTTTGCAAGGCGTAATATTGGAGAAACGAAACGATGAAAACGAATATGAAACAATGGCTAGCAGACCTTAAGTCTGCCCCTATCAAAAAAGCCCTTCCCATTTTGTCATTCCCTTGTGTCAGCAAGCTGAACATTCCCGTCAGCGAGCTGATCTCGGACAGCGCAAAGCAGGCAGAGGGTATGAAGCTGGTCGCCGATGCCACCAACTCTGCCGCATCGGTGAGCCTGATGGATCTCTCTGTCGAAGCCGAGTGCTTCGGCGCGACGATCTGCGTATCCGACGAGGAGGTTCCCACGGTCAAGGGAAGACTGATCAACGACATGGACGAGGCAGAGGCATTGGAGATCCCTGCCGTCGGCTCTTGCCGTTCGGGACTTTACGTGGACGCGATCAAAAAAGCAAGCGAGCGGATCATCGACCGCCCGATTTTTGCGGGTACGATCGGTCCCTTTTCGCTGGCGGCACGCCTCTTGGACGTTTCCGAGATCATGGTGGATTGCTACGACGATCCCGATATGGTACATCTCGTGCTTAAAAAGGCAACGGCGTTTTTGATCGAATATTCCAAAGCCTACAAAGCAGCGGGAGCAAACGGTATTATGATGGCAGAGCCCGTTGCAGGTCTGCTTTCTCCCTCGCTTGAGGCTGAATTCTCCGCTCCCTATGTCAAACAGATCGTGGATGCGGTACAGGACGATGAATTTATCATCTGCTACCACAACTGCGGCGACAACACGCCTCTGATGGTGGAGTCGATCCTTTCCACGGGTGCGGCGGCATACCACTTTGGAAACGCAATTGATATGAAATCCATGGTGGAAAAATTCCCCGATGATGTGCTTGTGATGGGTAACGTCGATCCCGCAAAGGTGCTTCGTATGGGCACTCCCGAAAAGGTAAAGGAAGAAACGCTTCGTATCATGAACGGCTGCTGTTCGCACAATAATTTTGTAATTTCGTCGGGGTGTGACATTCCGCCCATGACTCCGTGGGAGAATATCAACGCCTTCTTTGAGGCAGTAGACGAGTATTATGCCAAATAAAGACTTGTTTGACCGACTGATCGGCAAGGTGTTGGAGCTTGGAGCAACCAAAGCGAATGTGATCGATGTAAAAAGTATTGTGTTCGATCCCGTGTTCCGTGAGATCTGCGCCTCTAATGCTTGCGGTCAGTATGGCAAATGCTGGACTTGCCCGCCCGACGTCGGCGAGATCGACAAGCTGATTGCAGAGGCAAAGGGATATTCGTACGCACTTGTCTATCAGACAGTTAGCGAGCTTGAGGATAGCTATGATTTTGAAGGTATGACCGAGGCGGGGAATATCCACAATCAGTTGGCGCATGAGATTCGCAAGGCGTTGTCAAACGAGGCTTTTTCGAAGGTGCTTCATCTGGGCGCGGGTGGTTGCAGGCTATGCAAGGTTTGTGCCAAGAAAACGAACGAGTCTTGTCGTTTTCCCGCGCTTGCCATGCGCTCGCTTGAAGCCTACGGTATCCACGTGTCCAAGCTTGCCGAGTCGGCGGGGATGAAGTATATCAACGGGCAGGACACCGTGACCTATTTCGGTGCGGTTCTGTTTTGCACAGATGGAGAAATAGAATGAACAATCAAATCACGGTTACCGTAAACGGATTGCAAATGCAGTCTGTTTACGGTATCCCCCTATCCGAACTGATAAATGGTGAAAAGCCCTGCGGTGGTCACGGCAAGTGCGGCAAATGCAAGGTGATCGCAAAAGGAAATCTTTCAGCACTCACCGATGCGGAAAGGCAACTGCTTACCCAAGACGAGCTTGCAAAAGGCGTGCGCCTTGCTTGCCTGACCTATGCTCTGGGCGAGTGCAATATTGAAACGGTTTCCGAAAGAGAACAAACGCAGATCGTCAGCAACGGCGATCTACCCCAATTTGACTTAAATCCTACCTTTTCGCAATATGGCGTTGCAATCGACATTGGAACAACAACGCTTGCGGCAAGACTTTACGATACCAAAGGCAATCTTTTGTCCGAGATCTCACGCCTAAATCCCCAACAAGCGTGGGGAGCGGATGTGATCTCGCGCATCGAAGCCGCGCTGGATGGAAAAGCCAAAGCGCTTGCAAACTCTATTCGTAAAGCTCTTGACGAAATGCTTGACGAGCTTGCAGAGAGCGCGAATATTGATACCAAATCCATTGATGGAGTGGTTATCACGGGAAATACGGTGATGCTGTCTTTGTTGACAGAAGAATCGGTAGAACCCTTTTCGCACGCGCCGTTTGATGCCAAGTGTCTGTTTGGCGAAACCTTGACGGCGAAGGAATTGGAGCTTTCTAATTTACTGTCCAATACAAAAATCTATCTTCCACCCTGTATTTCCGCATTTGTGGGAGCGGATACCACCTGTGCCATTCTTGCAACCGAGTTGACCAAGCAGACCGATCCTACTATGCTTGCCGACATCGGCACGAACGGGGAAATGGCACTTTGGAGCAACGAAACTTTAACCGTTTGCTCTACCGCCGCAGGCCCCGCCTTTGAGGGCGTGGGACTCTCCATGGGAATGCGAGGCGCGGTCGGCGCGATCGACAAGGTGTCACTTCAAGACGGCAATCTGAAAGCCCACGTGATTGGAGGAACCGAACCGAAGGGCATTTGCGGCAGCGGTTTGGTGGATGCTGTGGCTTGTATGCTCGAGCAAGAGATCCTTGACGAAAGCGGATTTTTGGAGGACGAGCCGTTTGAGATCCAAGCACCCGTAACACTGACGCAAAAGGATATTCGCATGCTTCAGCTTGCCAAGAGTGCGATCTGCGCGGGGCTTATGACCTTGATTCAAAATGAGAAGCTCCAACCGTCGGATATCCATACTCTGTATATCGCAGGCGGCTTTGGAAGTTATCTCAACACCGCGAGCGCGGCAAAGATCGGGCTTTTGCCCAAAGCGCTTGCGCAAAACGCAAAAGCCGTTGGCAATGCGGCGCTCGGTGGGGCGGCGATGACGCTTTTGAACGCAGATATAAAAGCACAAACCACAGAGTTTGCGAAAGATGCCACGGTTTTTGATCTTTCTACGAACGCTACCTTTTCAGACATATATATGTCGGGGATGATCATAGGAGAATTAAATTTAAAATAATATTGCTGAATATAAAGGGTACAAACTATGCTTAGCGAAAAAAGTTTGGATGCGCAGCTTTGTGTGATTGGTGGAGGATTGGCAGGAATTTGCACCGCAATTGCTGCGGCACGTCATGGCACATCCGTTTTGCTCATTCATGAAAGACCTGTTCTTGGTGGGAATGCCTCCTCGGAAATTCGCATGTGGGTATGCGGTGCATACGGGAGAAATAATCGCGAGACAGGAATCGTAGAAGAAATCTTAATGGAAAATCTCTATCGGAATCCCACAAAAAATTTTTACATATGGGATTCCATTCTTTTGGATTTTGTAAAACGCGAGAAAAATATTCAATTATTATTGAACACCACCTGTATGGATGCGACTGCTGAAAATGGTACGTTTTCACATGGAAGAGATACCAAAATTACAAAAGTGCGTGCTTATCAGATGACCACACAGACCTTTTACACTGTTACTGCAAATTTTTTTGCGGATTGTTCGGGAGACAGCATATTAGCGCCGCTTTGCGGAGCTGAATTTATGTATGGTAGAGAAGCTGCAGAAGAATTTGGTGAGGACACCCATGTTCAAAAACATGATAATATGGTAATGGGGATGAGCTGCTTGATTCAAGGTAGAGAAACCTCTGAAAAGGTGCTTTTTACTCCTTCGGAGTTTGTCAACACCCCTACTGATGAAGATGTAGCAAACCGTCCTATGGATATTTATAAATCATCCGAGAACTTTTGGTATTTGGAGTTGGGCGGAACCGAAAATACGATCACTGATGCAGAGAAAACCAAGGAAAAACTGATTTCTTTAGCACTTGGAGCTTGGAATTATATTAAAAATAGCGGAAAATATCAATCCGATCATTGGGATTTAGAATTTTTGGGATTTCTCCCGGGAAAGAGAGAATCCCGACGTATGACCGGAGAATATATCATTTCTCAACGAGATATTTCAGACAATACTATATTCGAAGATACGGTAGCGTTTGGGGGATGGCCGTTAGACGACCATTATCCCGCGGGATATTATCATCGCGGAAAAGCCAATACCAATATTCCAACACCTGCTCCATACTGCTTACCTTATCGCTCGCTCTACTCGCGAAATGTTGACAATCTGTTCTTTGCGGGACGGAATATTAGCATGACGCATACTGCAATGAGTAGCATTCGTGTCATGGCAACCTGCGGACTATTGGGACAGGCTGTGGGAACAGCCGCCGCAATTGCTTGTAAATATCAAAAACCCCCACATGGAGTTTACTTGGATCATCTGTGTGAATTGCAGGATACATTGATGAATGACGATTGCTTTCTTCCGCATTTTGAGAGAAAAATATCACCTGTTTGCAAAAAAGCCACGCTTTTAAATGGATCACAAGAGCTAAACAACGGACAAGATCGACCGAATCGTATCTACGGTAATGATAGCTGTGGTTTGGAAACCGAGAATGGGAAAACCATAGAGTACCGTTTTGAGACTCCTACCTGTATTTCATCTGTACACATCGTATTTGACAGTGATCTTAATCGTGACACGCTTCCGGGGGATTGGTGTGAGCGTGGGCATGTGACGCGAGCAAATGTATTGTTAGATAGTCCGCAGATGCACCTTCCCAAAACACTGTGCAAGTCATTTCGATTAACTGCCGTGACCGAACAAGAGGAGAGTGAGATTCTGTCGGTCGATATCAATCGTCAACGTGCGTATCATGTTTCCGTTGCTTATCCGATCACAGCATTGCGGTTGACCATTTTGGAAAATTGGGGAAATACTGAAAATACCAATTTGATTTCTTTCGATTTTCAATAAAGACTGAAAGAAAAAACGATATAAAGTGGATTATGAGAAAAATTGGGATTTATGTATTATCAAATCCGAATTACATGTTAAGTGAGTGTATACAGATCACATCATAAGTAGGATTTGATTATAGGGAGTGATGAAGAAAATTGACCGTGTAAATAGGACATCGAGGACTCAAAAAATGCATCGGAGAAAACAAAGAAAAGGAGCAACCGCAGAAACGAAAATCTGCGGATTCCTTACGCAACAAGTTAGGTTTTTCAATAAAAAAATTGAGGCGCACTGATCGATTTGATTGGGGCGCCTCTTCATATCCAAAGAAAAATGGCTTGAAAATT
>JAGANE010000256.1 GCA_017624395.1 Clostridia bacterium | reverse complement strand
TTCTTTGCCTCGAGAACTGCATTTCTTTCCTTCTTGGGGTCAACGATAAATACTGCATCGGGCAATCTTTCCATCGTCTTGATACCGCCGTAGCTCTTTTCAAGATCGAAGATTTCCTTCTGCATAGAAGCAACTTCCTTCTTGGGAAGCAGATCAAAGGTTCCGTCCTCCTGCATCTTGTACAGGTCGTTGAGACGGTTGATGGATCTCTTAATGGTCTTGAAGTTGGTCATCATACCGCCGGGCCAGCGTACGTTTACATAGTACATGCCACAACGGGTAGCCTCCTCCTTGATTGCCTATGCTGCCTGCTTCTTGGTTCCCACAAACAGAACGGTACCGTTGTTCTCGGAAAGCTCACGAACAAAGTTGTAAGCCTCGTCAAACTTTTTCACGGTCTTTTGCAGGTCAATGATATAGATCCCGTTTCTCTCCGTGAAAATGTACTCCTGCATTTTGGGGTTCCATCTTCTGGTGTGGTGTCCAAAATGAACGCCTGCTTCAAGCAACTGCTTGATTGAAATAATAGACATTTGTATGTCCTCCTTCGGTTTTTCCACCACCGCAACGCATTGCCAAAAACCGCAAAAGCGGCACCGATGCAACGCTCGTCCGATGTGTGTGATTTAAATTTTGCGCCGTTTTGGGGTTTCAAGCCCTTTTTCAACGCAATTACATCAAATTATACCATATCTTTTTTCTGTTTGCAAGACCAATTCGCAGAGTTTACATTTTTTTAACATTTAAAATGACTTTTGGAAAAGCTTTTGAAAATATCCCAAAATGTCCTTGACGAATTGCTGTGATCTGTGCTATAATTTTAATATCAAAAGCAAAGGACGTTTTGGTATGAAGGGCTACGTGGATTGGAACTGTCGGTTACTTCCCCATATGTGCGGACAGATCTCGGATCCCGCGGAGACATCGGTTTATCTTGGTCTTTTATCGGAATGTCAAGAAATTCGTCGTTTTTGTATGATGCCCGATTTTGATGTCCAAAAAGAAAGTGTTTCCATGTTTTTATTGCGTCGGTTTCGTGCTGCAAAAGAGCTGGAGACGAGACTTCCAAGGGGGATCCGGGTGCGATACGCGGGACGTGCGTTGCTCACTCCCGATTTGCACCGGACCGAGCATTTGAAAAAGCTTTGCATATTCAGAGGTAGATATCTTCCGATACTTCTTCCCGTCGGAGAGTATGCCGATTGGATTGATTTGGAATTAAATCGTCTGCTTTACAAGACACGCGTAAAACTTTTGTTGACCTCTTGTGAGCTATATCCGATATTTTATCCCAAGGAAGTATTAGAGCGATTATTCCGTATGGAGAACGCGATCTATCAGTTCAATTATAAAGCTTTGGCAGAGCCGTCGCTCTGCCGATGGATTGATCGATTGCTGCGTCAAAACAGAACCGTATTGCTTGGAACCTCCCTTGAGCTTCCCGATAAAGTTCGCGCTTATAATGTAGAAGAATATCTGAAAGCCGCCGAGGATCATATGTATATCACGCACATTGAGACTCTTTGCAAAAGTAACGCCCACGCATGGTCTCGTCGGAATTACATTTGACGCTGTTCAATGTATTTAAGGCGAGTTGCCTCTCCGCCTCGCAAATGTCGCTCCTGCTTGTTTTTATTCAATAGACTTTGTACCTCTGTATAGAGCGATTTATTAACGCTTTTCAGCGTTTGTGTTACGTCCTTGTGTACAGTACTTTTACTGATTCCAAATACGGTTGCCGCCGAACGGACCGTTGCCTGATGCTCGATCAAATATTCTCCTAAAATCACGCAACGCTCACGACCTCCCCAATCCGATACCATCATGCTTCCCAGCCTCCCCTATCTATCTGCAAAGTATTTGGTATCATTATATGTATTGATCTGCGAATATTAGAATACGATTGGAAAAATTATGATGACAAAAAAAGAAACAGAAAAATTTTTGCCCTCTAATCTTTTGGAGGGAATGACCTCCATTTCGGCGCTTCTGAACAGCGATTGTAATAACGACCGAAAAATCGAGCGTGTATGGATCGACATTGCCAAAAAAAGCACCAAGGCGGGAGAAATACGATTTTTGACGGCAAAATCCAAGGAGCTTGGATTTGTTATTGAATTTGTTGATGCGGCAAGGATTGATGAGATCACTGTTGGAAACACACATGGAGGCATTCTTGCGTTTTGCACCGATCGTACCCTTCCCGTGCTTCATCCGTCACATTTAAAGCCCAACGGTTTTTACGTGTTTTTGGAGGGGATTGAGGACCCCTATAATTTTGGATACACCGTACGCTCACTTTACGCCGCAGGTGTGGACGGGATCGTGCTTCCCGCTCGCAATTGGATGAGTGCCGCAGGCGTAGTAGCGCGTGCCTCCGCAGGTGCTTCCGAGCTGATTCCCATGTTTACTGCAAATGTCGAGGACGTGATTCCTGTATTCCGTTCCCTTTCATACACCGTTCTTTGTGCTGGGATTCGCGACTCCGTTTCGGTATTTGATGAGTGCTTCCGTTATCCTGTTTTGCTGGTGATCGGAGGCGAAAAACGCGGTATTTCCCGCAAAATATTGGAACAAGCAGATAAAATCGTCCGTATCGATTATGGACGTGAATTTCGCGGTTCTCTTTCTGCAGCGTCCGCCGCAACGGTCATGGCATTTGAAATTTTCAGACAAAATAAATAACCGATCTCAACTGCAAAAAAGCATCTGTCTCATTGGAATTTCGTTCGAGACAGATGCTTTTTTTAAAAATGAAATCTTTTGTTTTTACGAGATTGACACGTACAACGGGAAAGCTCCTGCTGCGACAGCTTGACAAGAATCGTATCCTCGCCGATGCATTCAATCAGGTTCCAAGGAATGATCAGATCGTCCTCTTTTCCAAAGCCAAACAATCCGCAATTCCCTACAATTACCAAGGCAAGGATCCTTGCGTCCTCACAATCAAATTCAAAATCACTTGCATATCCGAGTCTGGAGCCGTCGCAAAGATTTACGATCTCCAGCCGACGTAGATCAACAGTGCTGAAACGTCTCATTTGAAGTAGCTCCTTTCCGCAAAAACTCCCGACGCTTACAGTATATGCATGGCTTTGAGTTTACTTGGCTGTCCGATAAAAAATCCTTGAAAAAAGAAGATAAAAAAGCAGATATGAAGCAGGAGGCAAAATCAAGGAAAGCAATGAAATGAGATTCCAAGCCCCCAACAGCAAAAACGCCGAAAGAGACGGTAGCAGCATGGAAAGCACCGATGCCAATATTGCAGGCAAAAGAACAACAGATGAAAGAATCAGAATTGAGCGCCAAGAATATTGCAGTCGGCTTTCTGTCGCAAGGAGGATCAATGCCGTAAGCTGTAATAAAAGTGTTGCACCAAACAGATAGGAAACAAATACCTGTCCATCAAATGCTCCCACAAAAAACAAGACTAACGAATACAGGTAAACAAATGCCGAGGATGCGATTGCGGGGAGAACTTTTTTTGGATTTTGCAGGAGCTTTTTGGCATGTTGTGCGGAAAAAGCATGGGGCTTACGCAAGTGATTTTGAGGAATGGACAGAGAGATCAGCCATAAAACAGCCGCGGCTTGAACAACAAAGCCGATGAATAAAAGCTGCCCCCCGCTCATCAAGCCAACGCCAAAGATAATTGCAAGCAACGACGGTACCAAACAAAGAAGCTGAGAAATGATCAAAAATCCAAAAATCAGTGAATATCTATAATCCACAGCACGGCAATCCGAAACGATACGCAGCACCGATAAAAGCCCACCTTCCAGGCGTGTGGCTCGGTGGATCAACAGATCGGAGGTGCGACGAAGTGCAGAAGGTAATGTGTTTGCAAGATTGGAGGCATCCGCCTTTTTTGCAAGCGTGTCATCCTTTTGCTTGTGGTATGGCGTGGGATCACAAGCAACCGCTAAAAAAGACCGACGCATCAAAGGAAGGTCCTCAGCACGCTCCCCAAGGACGGCAACACGTCTGCCGGATCTTCGCATCTCATTCAAAAGTGTCAGGATTTCTTTTTGCGCAAATCCGACAAAAACACAGTACTTTTCAACAAAAGAGGATAACCTTCGTTCCTCCATGGGCAGTTGCTGAGCGTTGAGAATCTTATCCCGATTCCCTTTCATCGCAGATAAAAGAAGCTTCTCATCGTTTTTGTTTTTTAAGAAGAAAGAAACTCTTACTCCGCTTTGCTTTAACTCCTCCAAGACCGACGGAAGTGTCAATTGTATTTGCTCTCGCAGAGCAACGATGCCCAGCAAGGCTATCCCCCCTTCTTCTTCCCTGAAAACGCTATATACATGGCAACCGCTCTCTTTTAACGATGCAAGAAAAGCATTTAAGCGGCTTTGCATCTCCATGTTCATCCTTCGCGCTTCACCGTCTTGTTCAAAATATGCACATCGGTGCAGGCGTGTGGTATCGGGACTGAAAAGCAATCGGTAGGAGCGATCCTTGAGAGAAACATCCAAAAGATGCTCTCCACGATCAAAATCCTCTTGATGCCGTGCAAAAATGAGTCTGACGTCCAATGCATCGGTATCATATTCGCCTATGGAGAAAAGCTCTTTGGAAAAGATGGGGAGATCAATGTAAAACTGATCCTTTTCGGAGGTTTGAGTATCTTGGATTGCTTTTTTCAATACCGCAAACGCCTCGCATAAAGGGGAAAGCGCTTGTGCCGATACCTCCGTCTCCAACGTTTGCTCCCCTTCTCCCGTTGCACAACGGTAAAGATGTAATTTCCCGTCGGTAAATCCACTGCGCCCCATGACAAAAACGTCTGTGAGAGAAGAAGCACGCTCTGTACAAACGTCAGACTTCAAAACGGCACGGTTTTCTGCTTTTTCTTTATAGATGCTTTGATATGATAAAAGAATGGACGGAATTTGAAAGAACAGTGATAGCCAAGCAAAGGCGCCCGTGCCGAGCAAAGCGGTCAAGGAGAGAAATACCTGCAAAGCCCCCTGCTCCTCCTTGGTTGTCAGAATGCCGATCAACGTCATTGGTAACAACAAAAGGAATAACAGCAAAGCATACAATCGTAAATAAGGATGCAGGCATGTTGCTCCCTCCGATTGTTTTTCTCGAGTTCTTTCGGCAGGAATTTTAAAGCCCTCAAGACTGCCCAAAAACGTATTTTTTCCGATCTCCGTTGCCACGGCATACGCCGTCCCCTCCAAGATCTCAGAGCCGCCGCAAAGCATATTTGGAGCGCAAGCGGGATGCTCCCGAAGCGCGTCCGCAGACATCGTTTCTGCGTTTTTTTGTGTGACGGTGCGTATGGACGTTCCGTTTTGATCGGGATGTAAAAACGCAACCAAAAGCCCTTGAGAGGACAACAAACGGCAGTCGCAAGGAACAACGTCGCCCACTTTTAAGCAAATGATGTCTCCAAGCACTACCGAGCGGGCGGATATAATGAATTTTTTGCCCTCACGCACCACGCATGTACTTGGAATCCGATATTTTGCAAGGTTGTTCTCCGCCTTCCTTTTTAAAAATAACAATCTTGCAGCAAACAAAAAGCCAAGCAAAAGCATTGCAAGGGACAGAAGTCCCGAAAAAAATGCGGAAAAACAAAGGCAGAGCAACGAAACAAAAAGCACCAATAAGATTGCAGGATCGGTCAAAAGGGGTTTTAAGAAAAAGATTGGCTGATCTTGCGGAGCATCAAAAAGCGTATTTGGCCCCTGTTTCCGATAACGAGAACCGGCCTCCTTACGGGAAAGACCGCAGGAGGCGTAGGTATGCAGTTGTTCAACTACGGCATCGGCAGAAAGCCGATGCCATTTTTCTATCTCATGATTCATAGCTGTGTTACAGCTCCTTACATACAGCTGATCAGAATCTTTTCTCCGTCGGAATCTATCTTGGCAAAGGAATAGAATCTGCGGTAATCGGCAATGATCATACCTGCAAGGCGATCCTCCACCTCTTTTTGAATATAGCGCCGCATGTTACGCGCACCGTATTTTCGGGAGAAGGATTCCTTTGCGATCAACGCCACTGCGGCATCGGTATAAGAAAGCTTGATGTTCTTTTCAGCCAACGCAGCTCTCAGCTCCTCCAGCATGATCGATGCGATCTGAACAAAATCCTGCTCGTCAAGCTGACGGAACGTGATGATCTCGTCCACGCGATTGAGAAACTCGGGGCGCAGGAAGCTTTCCAATGCCTTTTGTGTCTTAGCATTCTCGCCCGTTGCCTCTCCTACAGTAAAGCCTGCGGTTGCCGCAGAATGATCCGAGCCTGCATTAGTGGTCATAACGATCACTGTATTTTCAAAATTGACCGTCTTTCCGCGCGCATCGGTAATTCTGCCGTCATCAAGAATTTGAAGCATGATATTCAAAACGTCGGGATGTGCCTTTTCAATCTCGTCAAACAAAACGATGGAATAGGGACGTCGGCGGATCTTTTCGGTCAGCTGTCCTGCTTCATCATAGCCAACGTATCCGGGAGGTGCGCCAATGATGCGGGAAACCGAATGCTTTTCCATAAACTCGGACATATCCAATCGGATCAGAGTTTCGGGAGAATGGAACAGATCGTTTGCAAGCGCTTTAACAAGCTCGGTCTTTCCTACACCTGTAGGTCCTGCAAAAATAAAGGAAACAGGCTTTCTCTTGTAGCTGATCCCTGCACGGTTGCGCTTGATGGCACGTGCAACGGCGTCCACTGCGGTGTCTTGACCGACAATCCGTTCCTTCAGTCGTTTTTCCAGCTTGTCAATCTGCTCAAACTCATTTTCTGTGATGCTGGTTGCCGGAACTCCCGTCCAAAGCTCAATCACGTTTGCAATCTCATTTTCGGTCAATTCCACGCTTTTTGCCAAAGGCTCAAGCTCATCAAGCCGCGCGGAAAGTCGCAGTTCTTCGGCGCGCACCTTGGTAATCTCCTCATAGCGTGCCTGCTCTACCGATTCATTTCCTGCAACCTCTCCCTCAAGCTCCTCGCGCTTTGCTTTTAAGGAAAGAAGCTGATCCCGCAGAGCATAGGAATCGTTGATGGAGGCGGAGGATAGCGAAAGATAGGATGCCGCCTCATCCAAAAGGTCGATTGCCTTGTCAGGCAAATAGCGATCGGTGATATAACGCTCGGAGAGAATGACAGTCCGACGCAACAGATCCTCGGGAATCATAACAGAGTGGAATTCCTCATAGTAATGCTTGATACCGCGCAGCATTTCAACACTTTCCTCTACCGAGGGCTCGTTGACCATTACGGGCTGAAAACGGC
>JAGANE010000255.1 GCA_017624395.1 Clostridia bacterium | reverse complement strand
TGACCTCGGCGGAACATCATATTTCCGCGCTTTCCCAAAAATATGCATCAAGAGGTCTTGCCAAGGCAGCGCTGAACGATGCGGCGGAGCAGATGCGACACGAGGAGGAAACACGCAAGCTTTCTCCCGATGCTTACCGTCTGTCTCTCTATACCGATGCGGCGATCAACGGATGCTACCGCAGAGGAAAGGATACCATGTCATCCGACGATGTGGTTCGATATTTTGGCGAAATTCGTGCCGCGCATCTTCATAACACCGATCTTTCGGGAAATACGGGTGTGGACGAGTGTCCTGCCTGCACCGAGACGGAGGAGAGCCGTGCGATGACGGTTGCGGAAGAAACAAAGGGCTTGACAGCGGTCAAAAAGCGCGTGTGCGCCCTTCCTGCAAGCGTGAGCGAAAAATTAAAGGCGGCGGTGCCGACGTGGTTTGATTCCTCGGCTCCCGATGCTTCAAAGGAAAAAAGACGTTATCCCGTATCTGCCTTTGCGGCAATTGCAGCGGTGGCAGCATCCTTGATGCTGATCGTGGCAAGCTCGGTGCTTCTGACTCGTGCCGAGAGCAATATCAGCCGCTTGCAAAAGCAGATCTCAACCACCTCAAGCGAGGTTACCGAGCTGAGATCGGATTTTGAGGTGCAAAACGATCTTTTGGAGATCCGACGCATTGCAATTGAGGAGTACGGCATGGTGGAGGAGGATTATCTCAAAATGGAGTATCTTTCTCTTTCGTCCTCCGATGAGGTGGAGGCGTACGAGGAGGAGCGCGAAAAAAACGTGAGCCTTGACGCAATCCTGAGTGCAATCGGCATCAAATAGTCATAAGTTAGGACATTGATCCATACAATAAATAGCGGGGTGTGCGGGGGAATTCCTTCGCCTTTCCAGAAGAAACACATGAGGAAAGGAGAAATCGTATATGAAGGAAGAAATTCAACCTACCGTCCCCGACCGCAGTACCGATCCCGTTCACCCCAAGGTGATCAAGCGATCGGTCGCGCTTTTGGTGATCGTAGGGATTTTGTTTTCATTGCTCCTGCTTCGTGTTTTGATCCTTCAAACGGTTCACTACGACCGTTATCAGCAAAAGGTGATCGAGCAGATGACCACCGAATCCAAGGTGACTGCAAAGCGCGGCAATCTTTACGATGCCAACGGCGTTCTGCTTGCTACCAATGTCACCACCTATCGCGTTTTTATTTCTCCCTCATCCATCGCCTCTGCCATCAGTGAGAGTGCGCAAACGGGAGACAACGTAAAGTTTGATATATTGATTGCCGAAAATCTTTCCGCAATTCTTGACGTGGAATATGATTTTGTTCTCAAGCAAACCACCTACACCAAGTACCTTGACCGCACGATTGAACGTGAGGTGAGTGAGGAAACGGCAGACCGTGTTCGCGCCTTTGTTGCCGAATACGGCTTGCAGAGAATGGTTTATCTGGAGGCAACCAATACAAGATATTATCCGTATGCTTCTTTGGCGTCTCATGTTCTCGGCTTTACGGGAAGCGACGGTACCGGGCTTTACGGCTTGGAATATTACTACAATACCATGCTTGCGGGAACCAACGGAAAATATGTGACTGCGCGTGATGCGCAGGGCAATGAAATGCCGTACTCCCACAAGGAATATATCGCCGCGCAGGATGGCTACAACGTCAATACGACCATTGATATTTACGTGCAATCGGCTCTGGAGGAGCAGGTGAAAACGGCGTATATCGAGTCGTCGGGACAAAACCGTGCGGCAGGAATCGTGATGAACGTCAATACGGGAGAGATCCTTGGAATGTCGGTTTATCCCGATTTTGATCTTAACGATCCCCGAACCCTTGACGAGCAATCGCTTCTCAAGCTTGCCGAAAGCGGCTATGAAAGCGGAAGTGACGCCTACTCCGCCATGAAGCAGGAGCTGATGCTCTCGATGTGGTCGAACAAGGCGATTACCGAATCCTACATCCCCGGCTCCACCTTTAAGGTCATTACGGCGTCTATGGCGCTGGAGGAGGCGGTGGTCTCGGTGGGAGAAAGCTTTACCTGCGGCGGTTCTCTTACCGTGCTTGGTCACAAAATCCATTGCCATAAAACGCAGGGACACGGCACGCTCACCTTTGCGCAGGGCATACAGCAATCCTGCAATCCCGTGCTGATGACGATGGGACTCCGACTTGGAACCAAAACCTTTTACAGCTATCTCAAATCCTTCGGTTATCTTGAAAAAACGGGCGTGGATCTTCCCGGAGAGGGAGGAAGCCTGTTTGCTTCGGCAGAAGCCTTTACCGAATTGGATCTTGCAATTTACGCCTTTGGTCAAAACTTTAACGTGACACTGCTGCAGCAGATCACTGCGGTATCGGCGGTTGCCAACGGCGGTTATCTCGTCAAGCCGCATCTCGTTTCCTCGGTCACCGATGGAGACGGAAACGTGATCAAGGAATATGGCACAACAGTGTTGCGTCAGGTAGTCAGCACCAAGACCTGCCAAACCGTTTCCGAGATCCTTGAGGGTGGTGTTTCGGGCAATGGCGGTGCAAAAAACGCCTACGTGGCAGGCTACCGTATTGCCGCAAAAACCGGAACATCGGAAAAAAAGAATGCGGGAAGCATTGGCAGATACGTTTGTTCTACCGTTGCATACGCCCCTGCGGACAATCCGCAATATGCCGTGATCATCATTGTAGATGAGCCGACGGCGGGCGTGCTTTACGGAAGCACGGTTGCCGCACCTTACGTTGGAAACGTGATGGAGACGATTCTCCCGTATCTTGGCGTGGAGGCGGTTTACACCGAGCAGGAGCTTCAAAAAATGGCGATCAAGATTCCCAACTGCATTAATCAAAGTGGTACGTACGCGCAAAGCGTGTGCGAGGGAAGTAAATACGGCTTGACCGTGGAATTTGTGGGAGATCCCGCAGGCGTGGTCATCAAGCAGTATCCCGAAAAGGGAACCGTCGTTGAAAAAGAGGGCGGCAGGATCGTTCTTTACACCGACCGTGAGGCAGAGGTGGAAACCGTTAGGGTTCCCGATGTTACGGGTATGAGTGCGGTCGCGGCAAATCAGACGCTGATCAACGCAGGCTTTAACATTCGCATTTTAGGAACCAAAAATTATCTTTCGGGCACGGGTGCCACCGTCATTGCGCAAAGCGTGGAGGCAGGAGCCGAGGTGCCGCGAGGAACCGTGATCGAGGTGACCTTCCGTTACCTTGGTGATGAGGATTATATCGAAAACGAAATTCAGCAATAAAGAGCGGCACTCCCGCGGAAGTTGAAAGCAATACGCCATCAATTTTCGGGAGGGATTTGCTTTGAAGCTGAAGGAGCTTTGTCGGGCGGCGGAGATCGACTGCCCGCAACAGTTTGGAGAGACCGAGATCACATCGGTCGCCATGGACTCGCGAGAGATTACGTCGGGCGGACTTTTCCTTTGTATCCGCGGTCTGCATACCGACGGGCATACTTATATTGACGATGCCATACGGTCGGGTGCCGTTTGTATCGTGACAGAAGCGGGATATGAGCCCCTGAAAAAAGAGGGCGTGATCCTTCTTTCACACCCAAACCCGCGCCGTGCGGCGGCAATGATGTATCACGCATGGTACGGCTATCCCGCCAAACGCCTGAAGATGATCGGTGTCACGGGCACCAACGGCAAGACCAGCGTTACGCATATGCTGAGAGCGATTTTGGAAGCCTCCTTTTGCAGATGCGGTATCATCGGAACGGTGGGCTGTGAATCGGCGGGCCGACGTCTTTTGGAAAAAAGCACCGATCCGCTTGCCAATATGACAACACCCGATCCGCCCGTGCTTTACCGCATGCTTGCCGAAATGGTGGCAGACGGTGTGGAATACGTGCTGATGGAGGTTACGTCACACGCATTGGCACTTTGCAAGCTGGATCCCATTGTCTTTGACGTGGCGGTGTTTACCAACCTTACGCCCGAGCATCTTGATTTTCACGGTACGATGGAGGCTTACGCCAATGCCAAGGCAAAGCTTTTTCAAAAGAGCCGTTGTTGCGTGATCAATCTGGATTCTCCCTACGCCGCGCATATGATCGCAAGTGCAGCGGGACGCGTTGTGACCTGCGGGATCAAACGGCAGGGGGGCTACAATGCCGAGCCGATCGAGGACGGCGAAAAGAACGGTGTGATCTACAATTTGCGATCGGGAAGCTCGGCTGTTCGGCTGTTCTGTCCCATTGAGGGAAGCTTTTCGGTGATGAATTCCATGCAGGCTGTCATCGTTGCACGTGAGTTGGGCTTGGGAATGACGGCAATCAAGGATGCGTTGGCATCGGTTTTGGGAATTCGCGGACGCATGGAGCGCGTAAGGCTTGGCTTTGATGCCGATTTTACGGTTTTGATCGATTATGCGCACACACCCGATGCTCTGGAAAATCTATTGCGCACCTGCACTCCCTTAAAGCGCGGAGAAGGGCGCACGGTTTTGTTGTTTGGCTGTGGCGGTGACCGCGACAGAAGCAAAAGAGCCGAAATGGGAAGGCTTGCTTCTCAATATGCAGACTACGTGATCGTCACCTCGGACAACAGCCGTGGGGAGGATCCAAACGATATTATTCGGGAGATCCTTGTGGGGATCGATTCGCAAAAGCCCCATACGGTGATCGTAGACCGTGCCGAAGCGATTCGGCAGGCGATCCTGACGGCAAGAACGGGAGATGTGATCCTGCTTGCGGGAAAGGGGCACGAGGAGTACGAGATCGACCGCACGGGAAGAAAACCTTTTTTGGAAAAAGAGATCGTGCGAGAGGCGTTTGCCGAGCGACAAAGACGGAAAAAATACAACGACGGTACGGAGACGGAAAGATGAAGGTACAGTTCAGCATCAATCATATCAGCTTTGGAACGCTTGCGCGCCTGTGTGGCGGCGAGCTTCATCAGGGTGCCTTGGGTGAGGTGTTCGTCCGTTGCATTTGTACCGATTCGCGTGAAGCCGATGCCGAAACGGCATTTGTGGCTCTGCGTGGAGAGCGTGTGGACGGTCACGATTATATCTCGGCGGCTTTAAAGAACGGTTGTCGTTGCGTGATCTGTGAGCATCGCACCGAGGAGCTGGAGGCTTCGGACGCCACGGCGATCGTGGTCAACGACAGTGAGCTTGCACTTTCCAAGCTTGCCAACAGTTATCGCCAATATCTGCATTGCAAAACGGTTGCCGTAACGGGCAGTGTGGGAAAGACCACCACCAAGGATCTGATCGCCTCAGTGCTTTCCACAAGCAGTAAGACCGCAAAAACCGCGGGCAATCACAACAGCACCGTGGGAATGCCGCTTTCCATGCTTTCGCTTTCCACCGAGAGTGAGTGGTCGGTTTTGGAAATGGGCATGAGCAGCTTTGGCGAGATCGAGCGACTTTCGATCACAGCCGAGCCCGACATTGCAGTGATCACCAACATCGGCTCCTCACATTTGGAAATGCTTGGATCAAGAGAAAATATCTGCCGTGCCAAGCTGGAGATCCTTTCGGGACTCAAGCAAAACGGACTTTTGATCCTTTCTGCCGATGAGCCGTTGCTCAAAAACGTGCGTGGCAGAAGTTACCGCACGGTATATGTTTCACTTTTTAGTGAAAAAGCCGACTTTTTTGCAAAGAATATCAGAGTGGAGACCGACCGCACCGTTTTTGATGTTGTTTACAGCGGCGGTGAGGTCAAGGATCTTTCGGTCCGCATTCTTGGAAAGCACAACGTATATGCCGCACTTTACGCGTTTGCCGTAGCGGTGCATGCGGGGATCGGAGAATCAAGAATTCGGGAAGGTCTTTGGAGCTACGAGCCTGATGGAATGCGTCAGCACATCTACCCGATGGGAAGGATCACCGTGATTGAGGATTGCTATAACGCATCCCCCGAATCCATGATCTGCGCCGTAGACGTTTTGGAAGAATACAGCCACAGCACGGGACGCCGAAGCGTTGCGGTGCTGGGGGATATGCTGGAGCTTGGGGAGGAAAGCCCCGCGCTTCATCGCTCGGTGGGAGAATATCTTGCCGACAAAAAGATTGACCGTCTCTTTACGGTCGGCAGCGGCGGAAATCAGATCGCCGTTGGAGCACGTCAGCGCGGAATGTCAAAATTCCGCATCGTGCAAAATTCCGATGCAAAAAATCTTGACGCTACTGCCGAGGCGCTTCTCAAAAGCCTTTGCGACGGTGACGTCGTACTGTTCAAGGCAAGCAGATCGGTTGGTGCTGAGAGGATCATTGATTATCTTCGGGAGCGACTTTGACCTGCTTGTCACGGGGAAGGAGAGCTTTTAAATGGATCGCTTTACCGTTATGTTTGCGGTGATCACCGCTGCGGTATTTGGTTTGACCGCCTTGGTTGAGCATTGGTTGATTCCCGTGCTGCGGTCCTATAAGGTAGGACAGGTCATCAAAGAGGACGGGCCGATTTGGCATCAATCCAAGTCGGGAACTCCGACCATGGGCGGTATCGGCTTTATTTTACCCGTATTGATTGTGATGATCGTGTTTTTGATCATGCGTGCCGTCAAAGGAGATTCCTCAAGCTTTATTCCATTCGTTCTGACGCTTGCTTACGCGGTGTTCAACGGTGCGATCGGCTTTGTGGATGATTATTGCAAGCTGATCAAGCATGAGAACGAGGGCTTGACCGAGCTGCAAAAGCTCTTTTTACAGCTTGTGATGGCATCGGCTTACGTGTGCGTCATGTCGTACACGGGCAATCTTGATACCGCTGTCGAGGTTCCTTTTTTCAACGTAACGTGGGAGCTTGGTTGGTTTTATTATCCTTTGGCAATTCTTGTCCTGACGGGGGTTGTCAACGGTGGAAACATTACCGACGGCATCGACGGACTTGCTTGCTCGGTCAGTCTGGTGATCGGAATTTTCATTTCGGTGCTTGCCTTTACGCAAAAGGATCTTCAGCTTTCCTTGGTGGGAGCGATTCTGGTGGGGGCAATGCTTGGGTTTCTCATCTACAATCTGCACCCCGCAAAGGTCTTTATGGGGGATACGGGTTCGCTCTTTTTGGGAGCACTCGTCATTTCTGCGGCGTTTCAGATCGGTCAGGAGCTTGTCGGCTTGATCGTTTCTGCCGTCTTTATCATTGAAATGCTCTCCAGCTTTTTGCAAAAGATGGTCTTTAAAATAACACGAATTACAACAGTAACGGGAAAAAGACTGTTCCGTATGGCACCCCTGCATCACCACCTTGAAAAAGGCGGATGGAAAGAAGGGCGTAGCGTGATCGTTTTTTCTGCGGTCGAGGCAGCATTTTGCCTGCTTGCATGGATCGCTGTCGTTTGGTTCTAATCACGCATAGAAAGGTCTCGTTCCAATGAATCGGGAAAATCAATCTCACACCGCGCATAAAAAGAGCTTTTCTTTTGGTCGGTCGCGTGAAGAAAAGCGTGACGCGATCTATCGCGGAGACACCTTGCACGAGCCGCAAAGGGATGAGGCGTTACCCTCAAAGGGGATCGTTGACGTTCCGTTTTTGCTCATCACGGTGGCACTTGTTCTCTTTGGTTGCGTTATGGTGTACAGTGCATCGTCGGTGTTTGCCGAAAAGCACCACGATGACAATACGTATTTTATCGCACGGCATTTGCTTTTTCTTCTGATGGCAGTTGCCTTTACGGCGGTCGCAGTCAGATTTTGCACTCCTCGCTTTTGGAAGGATTTCAGCTACGTGCTGTATGGCGTTTCGGTGGTGCTTCTGCTTTTGGTGCTTGTCATAGGAGACGACCTTGACAGTGGTGCCAAGCGTTGGCTCAATTTTGGATTTATTACGGTTCAGCCATCGGAGATCGCCAAGATCGCGCTGGTGCTGACGATGGCAAGGTTTATGTCAACGCATGAAAAAAAGATCCTTTCCGAGCATAAATTCGGCGGGAGCTTTCAATACGGTGTTCTTTATCCCGGCTTGATGATCGCGTGCTTTATTGGGCTTGTGGCGGCAGAAAGACATATTTCGGGAATCATGATCATCGGCATGATCGGTATTTCGGTCATGTTTCTCGGCGGAACTCGCCTGCGGTGGATCCTTCTCATCGGCGGTGTAGTTGCCTGCGCGGGGTGCCTTTTGATCCTTGTTTCGGAATACGCGCAGGCGCGCGTGGATACTTGGATCAATATTGAGGATGCGGATCCGCTTGGCTCTGCATGGCAGACACTGCAGGGGCTGATGGCGATCGGCTCGGGAGGACTGTTTGGCACAGGACTTGGAAACAGCCGACAAAAATTCGGCTACGTTTCACAGCCGCAAAACGATTTTATTTTTACCATCGTGTGTGAGGAGCTTGGCTTTATCGGAGCCATCCTTGTGGTGGGGCTGTTTGTGGCTTACGTCTGGCGCGGCTTTTACATCGCGCGTCACGCGCCCGATAAATTCACTGCACTTACCGTCTACGGTCTGACCTTCAAGGTTGCCGTTCAGGTCATTCTCAATATTGCTGTGGTCACCAATTCCATGCCCAATACGGGCATCGCGCTTCCGTTCTTCAGCTACGGAGGAACCGCACTGATGCTGCAGATCTTTGAGGTCGGTATCATTCTTTCGATCTCACGCTACGCATCGCATAAGAAGATTTAAAATTATTTTCAAATACAAAAATCACGAAAGGAGACGGAGAAACGATGAAAAAACGCAGAACGCGTCATTTTAAATTTACCCTGTCCACCGTAGGAATTGCCTCGGCAATCTTTCTTGCATGGCTCCTACTGTTTGGCAGAGACATGGCGCAAACGCATTTTCAGGGCATTGCCGATACGGTGTTTGCCGTCATGGCTTTGGCAACGGGAAGCTTTCTTGTTTTCAGCTTCTTCCCGTATTTTCGCGGTGACAAGCGTTGGTATTCGATCTCCGCGCTTCTCACAATCGTCTTTTTGCAGGAACGGCAATGCTGTTCTCCACTCCTTTGACGGGAGGCATCGGCATATGAGAGTGCTTCTCACGGGAGGTAAGACCGCGGGGCACATCAATCCCGCACTTGCCATTGCCGAAACGGTGCTGCAAAACGACCCGACTGCCGAGATTCAATTTGTCGGTGTTCGGGGCGGCAAAGAGGAGGATCTGATCCCACGCGAGGGCTTTCGGTTGCATTTTGTGCAATCAATGGGCATTCGCCGATCCCTTTCCCCAAAAAATATCAAGGCGGTCTGGTTAGCGATCAAATCGCCGCGATCCAAGGAAACACAAGCAATTTTAGATGAATTTCAGCCCGATATTGTCATCGGCACGGGAGGTTTTACCTCTTGGCCGATCATGAAGGCGGCGATCTTACGCGGTATTCCCACCGCAGTGCATGAATCCAACGCACTTCCCGGACTTACGGTTCGGCTTTTGCAACGAAAGGTGGACCGTGTGTGGATCAATTTTGAACGTACGAGAGAGCTGTTGCGTGTCAAGGATCCTACACGCGTGGTCAAGGTTGGCAATCCCTTACGCAAGGATTTCGGTAGGCTTTCCCAACGCGAGGCAAAGCGCCGACTCGGATGGAGCAAACCGCTCTTTCGGTGCTTTCCTTTGGCGGTAGCCTGGGTGCTGAGGAGGTCAACACCGCAGTGATACGGCTGATGGCGGAATCCACCTCCAAAATGTCAAACGTCCTGCATTTTCATGCAACGGGCAAGCGTGATTGGGAGGCATCCCAAAAAGCGTTTTTGGAAAAGGGCTTGCAGAATTGCAAAAATTGCACACTTGTGGATTATATTTACGATATGCCGATCCGCATGGCGGCGGCTGACGTTATCATTTGCCGCGCGGGAGCCATGACGCTCTCCGAGCTTGCACTGATGAAAAAGGCGGCGGTGCTGATCCCATCGCCCAACGTTAACGACAATCACCAATATCTCAATGCAAAAACACTTGCCGACCGCGGCGCCGCGCTTTTGGTGGAGGAAACCTCCTTGGAGGAGGGAAGTCTCACCAAAGCCGTTGCTACACTGTTGCAGGACGAAGAAAAAAGAATGGCTCTTGGGCGCGAGATCGAGCAGTTTGCCGACCGCAACGCCAACCGCAGGATTTGGGAACAGATTCGGGAGCTGACAAAAAAATCAAACCAAGGAAAATAAAGAAAGGCAGAACATCATGAACCGACAAGCACCACAGACACCGTCACACAATCAAAATCCTCTCAACCGCAAAAGACCCGATCCCGCTTTGCTTCGTACCTTGCGTGGCGTGATGCTCACGGTTGGCGCTATCATTCTTTTGGCAGGACTGTTGCTTTTGATCCTTCCCATGTTCCGTGTCAATACGATCAAGGTAGAGGGAAACGGTATTTACAGCGCCGAGGAGATCGTTGAGGCTTCGGGCATTCTGGAGGGGCAGGAGCTTTTGACGGTCAATACCAAGGATGCAAGCCATCGGATCTATGAGAAATGTCACCACGTTGAAAGCGTTAAAATTTTGTGTACTCCTTTTTCGGTAAAGATCGAGGTCAAGGAATTTGATCACGTGATGTACACCGAATTCAACGGCAAATACATTTCGCTCAACCGCGACTTTCGCGTGTTGGAGGAAAGTGAAAGCGCAGATGCGTTTGCAGGCTTTCTTTACGTTGAGCTGCCCGAGATCGCGGCAATCACCGTAGGTTCTCCGATTCGCTTTGAGAATGCCGACGCCGATCTTTCCTACGTCAATCAGCTGATCGACGAGCTGGATCAAAGCGGCACCTTGGCATCGGTCACCTCACTTGACGTTTCGCAGAAATACGGCGTTTCCTACGTGATGGATTCCGCCTGCCGCGTTGAGCTTGGCAGAGTAGGGGAGACCGACGTCAAGCTGATGCTGGTCGGAGAGATCCTTGCAAAAAAGGGCGGTGTCGGAACAACGCTTTCGGTCATTGACGTCAGTGATCCGCAAAAGCCCACCTATCGGCAGCTTTCGTCCTCTGAGACGCTGCTCGGTACCCGATAATGCAAAAGAGGACTGCCTCGCTTTTGGCGATTGACGGTCCTCTTTCGTTCTTTTCTTTCAAAAACGGCAAAAAAATCCCCGAAAATCAATTTTTTTAAAAATAATTGTGAATTTATTCAAAAAAATTCAAAAAACATCTTGCAAAATCCAAAAAAAAATAGTATGATATTATATGAGTTAAAATTAAAATGCCCAAAATGGGTGGAACGTTAAAGTTCGGGAGGAGTAAAACCATGACATTTGAACACGACGATACCATGGAATGTGGCGTCAATATTAAGGTCATCGGCGTGGGAGGCGGCGGAAACAATGCCGTTAACCGCATGATCGTAACCAACATCCGTGGGGTGGAGTTCGTCACCATCAACACGGACCGTCAGGCACTGCGCAAGTCCGAGGCTCCCAGCCAGCTTGTAATCGGTGAAAAGATCACCAGAGGCTTTGGCGCAGGTGCAAATCCGCAGATCGGTGCGCGCGCCGCAGAGGAATCCATCGACGATATCCGTACTATGCTGGAGGGCACCGACATGGTGTTTATCACTTCGGGTATGGGCGGCGGAACCGGAACGGGTGCGGCTCCCGTAGTTGCACGCGTAGCACGCGAATTGGATATTCTTACGGTTGGTATCGTTACCAAGCCCTTTAACTTTGAGGGTAAGAGAAGAATGGAGC
>JAGANE010000254.1 GCA_017624395.1 Clostridia bacterium | reverse complement strand
CCCCAAGATTTTTCGACTATGTTTTCAACAACGGAGTAAGCATCACAAACGGGTCGGTGGGATTAAATCTTTGTAATTTGGATGAGATCACTTCCATGTCTGACTTTATGACAATCTTTGAAAAACAGCTTGCTTTCGGTGTGGATGAATATGTTTTTAATTTCAATGCGAAAAACGATTCCATCAATCAAAAGTTTTTTGCCGAACCGTTTTTGTCCTGCTTCTGTCGGGACTGTATCGGCAGAGGACTCGATATCAACTGCGGCGGAAGCATATACCCATCGGTTCACGGCGCGTGTGTGATGGGGATCGGTACGGTATCCGACTCTCTTGCTGCCATTGAAAAGGTCGTATTTATAGATCACGCTGCTACGCTTACTGAGCTGAGAGATGCCATGAATGCCAATTTTGAAGGATATGAAGATCTGCGTCAAAAACTGTTGGATGCGCCCAAATACGGCAACAACGATACTTTCGTTGACAAATACGCCGTGTGGTTTATCGATTATTTAGGCTCACTCTTTGAAAAGAAAAAGACGCGCGACGGAGGCGGAATCTATATTGCCGCAGCGGCAAACGTGAGCAACATTTACGCAGGCATGATCATCAACGCAACACCCGACGGAAGGCTGCGCGGAGAGCCTCTTTCCGACGCCGCCTCTCCCACCTATGGGCGTGACACAAGAGGAGCAACGTCTACGGTCAACAGCGTTTCCAAACCCGATTACACCAAGGTTGCCTGCGGAAGTGTTGTAAATCAAAAATTTTCACCGTCTATGTTTACACCCGAAAAGCGCAAAAAGTTGATGGCGCTGATCAAAACCTACTTCAAGAAAGGAGGTCAGGAACTGCAGATCAATGCTACGTCCGTGAAATTTTGCTCGATGCCATGGAGCATCCGGAAAAATATC
Source organism: Clostridia bacterium (assembly GCA_017624395.1). Classification (GTDB taxonomy): domain Bacteria; phylum Bacillota; class Clostridia; order Oscillospirales; family CAG-272; genus UMGS1865. Next base: position 1,551 of record JAGANE010000254.1, on the reverse strand, counting down.
AGAATCTCGTGGTTCGTGTTTCGGGCTTTTCGGCTTTTTACGTGACGCTTGATAAGGACGTTCAGCTTGATATTCTCAGGCGAACACAGCAAGAGTAACGATATGTTAAATATATCCAATATTCAGCATTTTTCCGTAGGCGATGGAGAAGGAATACGAACCACGGTATTCTTCAAGGGCTGTAATCTCAGGTGTCCGTGGTGCCACAATCCCGAAAACCTGAACAAGCAACCTGCTGTTTTGCGGTACCGTTCCACAGGCAAAACCGAAACGCTCGGACGGCTTGTGTCGGCAGAGGAAATCCTCACCGAGCTCTTGGAGGATAAGGATTTTTACTGCGAAAGTAACGGTGGAGTGACCTTTTCGGGAGGAGAGGCGATGCTTCAAGCATCCGAATTGGTTCCTTTGGCAAAGCTTTTAGCAGAAAACGGCGTGTCGGTTCTTGTGGACACCGCAGGGTGTGTGCCGTATGCCTCTTTTCAAATACTGAATCCCTTTGTAACGGGCTATTTGTTTGATTTCAAAACGGCTGATGGGGATCAATACCGAGAGATCGGGGGCGATCTTGGGCTCGTTGTGGAGAATATTACACGGTTGTGCAAGGACGGCAAGGCAGTTCGGATTCGGATTCCCTTGATCCCGGGCTTCAATACCTCGCCGCGTTCGACGCAGGCAATTTGCGAACGCTTGCAGGACATCGGTATCAAACACGTGGACCTATTGCCGTTCCATCGATTGGGAAGCGCAAAATATGAGGCTATGGGACTGGAATACGCCTATAAAACACAACAGCCACTTACCAAAGATGATCTTGGCAAAATCGAAGCAATTTATAAAACATATTTTTCAGTAAAAATAGAAGGATAAGAGAATGATTATGAAAGCAAAAGCAGCTGTTTTTATGGGCGCGCACAAGGATTTTGAGGTGCGTGAATTTGATGTGACCGAAACGCCCAAAGGATATGGACAAATGGCGCTGATCGCCAGCGGAATTTGCGGCACCGATCTGCATTTCCATAATGGAAAATTGGCAATTAATCCCCCCACTGTGATTGGTCACGAGTTCGTTGGCAAAATCACCGATTTGGATGAGAAGGATGCAAAGCAATATGATCTTGCCGTTGGCGATAACGTGATCGCTGATATCGCCGTACCTTGCGGAGAATGTATCCTCTGCAAAAACGGAGATGATGCGAACTGTGTCAATATGCAGGTAACCAATGGAGGAAGTATTGACGTTGCGCCCTATCTTTACGGTGGATATGCCGAGGTTAACTACACCCCACTTTCCAACCTTGTAAAGATCCCGAATGAAATTCCGCCTGTAGTTGCCGCAACCTTTGCGTGCCCCGGTCCTACCGCGATCCATTCTTTTGAATTGGCAAAGAAAGCAGGCGTTGATTTTGAAAGGATCAATGTTGCTGTGGTGCAAGGGCTTGGGCCCGTCGGCACCTTTGCCGTTATGTATTTGAAGGCGTTGGGCATCAAAAAGGTCTACGCTATCACCGCAGGAAACGATACAACGAGAGAGAACACCGCGCTCACTCTTGG
>JAGANE010000253.1 GCA_017624395.1 Clostridia bacterium | reverse complement strand
GGCAGAGATCATCGAGAATTGCTCGGGCAGCTCTCCCGTTTGCTCTCCAACCTTGAGTGCCATCAAAGGCTTGTTCAATTCGTATGCAAGTGCCTCCACCTCACTCTCCGCCACCGTTCCCGCATGGGGATAGAGCGAATAAGTAAACTGATGCGCACCGATGTCTGCCTCGGGATAGGGATCAGTGGCACACTTGATCAGCGAAAGCCCCAGCACGCCGTCATGGGCATTGTAGCCGTACTTGCAATCGTTGAGCAGGGCGACGCCGTAATTGCCCTCCGAAAGATCGGCATATTTGTGTCCCAGCACCTCAAAGCGCGCGGTATCCCACGACGTGTTTTTGGTGGTGGAGCGCTCGACGTTACCAAACTGAATGTTGTAGGTGGCGCGGTTGGTATGAATATCGGTGTCAAACAGTGTTTTGATCAACAAATGATGCTCGTGCCAATCGGCGTCTGTCTCAAAGTCGATGCGCGGCGTGTTTTCATACAGCCAGATGTTTTGTCCGACGGTGCTGGACAGGAATTTGCGCTCCACGCGTACTCCGCTTCTCACGCCGTCCGTGATCGGCTTGACCGACTGTACGTCATCCAGCCTCCATGATTTTTCGGTATAATACTCCGAGATCTCCCATGCGTCGTGTGCAAACGGAATATCCTCGTAGGCAACAAGTCGGTTGCCCTTTCCGCCCTCACGCAGGACCTCGCGGTCGTTCTTTTTGTCATACAGACGGGTGATCTCGCAGGCTTTGTCAAGCTCTACGATAAAGTAATCGTTTTCCAGCCTTCCTTCGCTGACCTTGACACGGCCTTCTGTCTTTTTGGGAGTTACCACACGCCAGCCCTTGGAAGGAATGTCCTCCACGTAGACCAATTCTCCGTCCACGCGAATATTTCCGCTCCTGACTGCCGAGTGCGGGTTGTAGACCAGCACGCCGCCCTTGGTGTTCACACGGTCGGCAATGGCTTGCAACAACGCGCCTTCGGTCTTGCTTCCCCAACCGATGATACGTGCAAAGTCCTTGTCACTGACGTCATAGACCTCACCAATCGAGGAGCCGGGCAGAATATCATGGAACTGATTGGTCAAAATGGTGATCCATGCATCCTTCAGCTCCTGCTTCGGATATTCGGCATTCAGAAGCAAACGGTTGAGAACCGCCAATTGCTCCACGTTTTGATAAAGAAGCTCGGATGTGCGGTTGTTCTTCTTGATCTTTGCAATCGAGGTCAGACAGCCGCGGTGCAATTCAAAGTAAAGCTCACCCTCCCACATCGGCAAGCGGTCGTTCCCCTCGTTGCGGTCAAACAGCTTTTTGAGGAATTCTCCCGCAAAGCCCATTTTTGCCGTGGGACTTGCGGGAAGTCCCTTGGAAAGTCGCGTCCAGCTATCCAGATCCCACGGGGTAGGTCCTCCGCCGCCGTCTCCCGAGCCAAAGGGCAAAAGCACCTCGTCGGTCAGGCTCTTTTGTTGCATACGGTGGAAGGTTCCGCAAATGTATTTTGCCGTTGGGTGCGCATTGTAGTTGGTTTGATTGCGATACCCGTTTTCATCGGGCACGCGCTCCTGCGAGGTCAGGAAATAGCTGTTGATCTCGGTGCCGTCAATGCCGCGCCACTTGAAAACATCGTAGGGATAACGGTTCTTTTCGTTCCAGCTGAGCTTGGAGGTGACAAAGTATTCCACACCGCTCTTGCGCAAAATCTGCGGAAGTGCCGCACTGTAGCCAAAGACATCGGGCTCCCAGAATACACGGCTCTCCACACCGAACTCCTCACGGAAGAACTGCTTTCCGTAAAGCAGCTGACGCACAAAGGATTCTCCCGACGGCAGGTTGCAATCGGGCTCTACCCACATCGCGCCCTCTGCCTCCCATCTGCCCTCCTGCACCTTTTGGCGGATTCCTTCAAAAATTTCGGGAGCCTCCTCCTTGATGTACTGATACAAAAGCGGCTGAGATTGCATAAATTTGTAATCGGGATAGGTCTCCATATTGGCAAGCACGCTGGAGAAGGAGCGCTGTACCTTTTCTCTGGTTTGCGCCAACGTCCATTTCCACGCGCAATCAATGTGCGTGTGTCCGATGCAGATCACACTCTTATCCGACGTGCGACAGTATTTTCCGTAAAACTCGGTTTCCAAATACTCGTTTGCCGCGGAAAGAGAGGTGCGAAAGTCTCCGTTTGGTGCTTGGCGCAGATCGATGAAATTGGTTGCAGTGTTGAGATATTCCAAAATGTCGGCATATTCCTTGGTCAGGGGATTGAGGCAATCCAAAAGCTCGTAGGGGATCCGAATATCGTAATAGACCTTACGGCAGAGCGGATCGCTGATATATGCCTTTGCCGAGTATTTGAGATCCTGCGATACAGACCCCGTTTAGGCATACAGATACAGGTCATACTCGCGCTTGTTTCCCAAAAGGAAGGTGGTATGATTGACGTCAAGTCCCTGCACCATTTTGCCGTCCACGTAGGCAATAAACTGCGGATTTCGCACGTTCCAGCCGCGCGTACCCGTAAAGATCTCCATGCGCGTTTGCTGTCCCACTACCTCCTCGGGCAATACCACGTGCTTATAAAACCATGCGTGACGGTCGCCGCCAAGACGCCACTCCTTGCCCTCAAAAACGGTAAAGCGCGGATCGTCCGCACAAGGCAACACGTTGTCGGTCTTATAGGGGGTTTCCATATATGAAAATCCGTCGATCTCCTGCTCCCACAGGCGCAGATGCCGATTGAGATTTTCCAGCGTTACACGGATCTTATCCTTTAAAAAATCCATATTATCAATCCTTTCTTCCCAATATCAGAGCTTGATCTTAAGCGTGACAATCTCATAAGGCTTGACCGTCAAGGAAACAACATCGTCGCAAAGCGGCAGGGATTGCAGCTCGTTTTCCTGCAGATCGCAAAGAGTCACCTTGCTCGCAGGGATCCCCAGCGTCAGCTTGCAGGGCGTTTTGCTGTTGGTGCATTCATACAGACGAACAATCATTCCGTCGTCTGCCTCTGCCTGCTTCACCGTCTCAATGATAATATTTCTCTTGTCGGCAGAGATCATCGAGAATTGCTCGGGCAGCTCTCCCGTTT
>JAGANE010000252.1 GCA_017624395.1 Clostridia bacterium | reverse complement strand
GGACGAACAAAATGCTCGTCCTCCTTTAGATTTTCGGCAGGTAGAACCTGCTTTATGGAAGGTACCCCTTACGGCGATCTCTTTTGCAAGTCAATTTGTGCCCATATGGAAAATTCAAAGGGGGTGTCCCAATGCGATACGCATTTGGGACACCCCCTTTGAATGATCGATCACTCGTTGATCTTTTTATAATCGTCCTCGTCTACGATGCAGCCAAATTTTTCGCCGCAAGCGGGGCAGAGCAGGTTTTCGGGATCCAGCTCGCCGTCAAAGCAAACCGTCTCGCCGCAGGAGGGACATACGATCTCGTAGTAGTCCTCGTCGCCGCAGTCACAGCCGTCGCACGCAGTGCAATCGCCGTCGCATTCTTCAAAATCCTCGTCGTCGTACTCGGCGTAGTCGTCCTCGTCGTCAAGGTCATCCTCGTCAAGCTCGTATTCGTCGTCCAAAAAGTTTTCAACCACCTCAAGGTCGTCGTCCAATTCCTCTACGTAGTCGTTGAGGTAATCAAGATCCTCGTCAATCTCCTCAATGTCCTCCTGAATGTCGGCAATTTCCTTTGCCATTTCGTCCACGAGGTCGAGAAGTGCGGCAATGATCTTGCCTTCCTTGGTGGATTTGTCGTACTCAAGACCGTCGGCAAGACCCTTGAGATATGCGGATTTTTCGGTGAGATTCATGATGAAATACCAATCCTTTCTAAAAATTCATTTGTAAATAAAGAGGGGAAAACCTTGGCTTGCAAAGTCTTCCCCTTGTTGTTCGATTAAGCTCTGGAAAGATACTCGCCTGTTCTGGTGTCGATCTTGAGCATATCGCCCACGTTGATAAAGAGCGGAACCTTGATTTCGGCGCCGGTCTCAAGGGTTGCGGGCTTGAGGGTGTTGGTTGCGGTGTTTCCTGCAAAGCCGGGGTCGGTTTCGGTGACCTCAAGCTCCACAAACGTGGGAGGCTCTACGCCAAAGACGTTGCCCTTGTAGGAGATGATCTTGCACATCATTTCTTCCTTGACAAAGCGGAAGTTGTCGCCTACCTTGTCGTGTGCGATCAGGGTCTCCTCCCAGGTCTCGGTATCCATAAAGTGATACAGATCGCCATCGTCATAGGAATACTGCATATCTTTTCTTTCGATATAAGCATTCTCAAACTTGTCGGTGGGGTTAAAGGTTTTTTCGGTAACCGCACCCGAAATGACGTTCTTCAGCTTTGTACGAACAAAAGCCGCACCCTTACCGGGTTTTACGTGTTGGAACTCAACGACCTGCAGAACGTTGCCCTGTCCGTCGTCAAAAGTAATGCCGTTTTTAAAATCGCCAGCTACTACCATGGTTTACCTCCAAATGCAAATAAATCAGATTTTAGTGCCGGCAAAGGTTGTCCGGCTCATATTCACATTATATTGTACACTAAAATTGCAAATTTTGCAATAGGTTTTTACTTCTTTTTTTGAAAAAAACAAATTTTTTTTCATTTTTGCCCTCAAAATCGCCTCAAAAAGCAATTTTGAGCGCCATTTTGCAAATTTTTTTAAAACAAACCTTCAATTTCCTGTCAAATGCTTGACACAAAGGAATGTTATCATTTATAATTATAAAAGACGAATGAAGCTACACGGAGGATTTTTGTCTTGATAGAAATCAAACAGCTGACCAAGCACTATGGCACACACGTGGCGGTGGATTGCCTGAATTTTAAGATCAACAACGGAAGGATCTACGGTTTTCTCGGTCCCAACGGTGCGGGAAAGTCTACCACGATGAATATGATCGCGGGCTGTCTTGCGCCTACGTCGGGGACGGTAAGGATCAACGGCTTTGACATCTTTGAGGAGCCGATCAAGGCAAAGCAGTGCATCGGGTATCTTCCCGAAAAGCCGCCCCTGTACGATGAATTGACGCCCTTTGAATATCTGCGCTTTGTTGCCGAGGCAAAGGAGGTTTCCTATGAGCGCGCCCTCCGTCAGGTACACGAGGTGATGGAACTGACGCAGATCGACGGGGTGAAAGACCGCCTGATCCGAAATCTTTCCAAGGGAACGCGTCAGCGCGTGGGAATTGCGCAGGCGCTTTTGGGAAATCCCGACATCATCATTCTGGATGAGCCGACGGTTGGGCTGGATCCCAAGCAGATCACCGAGATCCGCGCGCTGATCCGCAGGCTGGGGGAGATCAAGACCGTGATCGTCAGCAGCCATATTCTTGCCGAGATCAGCGAGACCTGCGACCACGTGCTGATCCTTTCCGAGGGAAAGCTGGTTGCCAACGTACCGATCGCGGAGCTGCAGGGTGGATCGGGAGCGATGCGCCTCAAGCTTTCGGTTCGCGGAGACGAGGAGGGCGTGATCGGTGTGCTTTCTGCAATCGACGGCATTGAAAGCTGTGTGGTGGGTGCCGCACGCGAGGTGGGTGTGGTTGATATGACGCTGACCGTTCCGAGCGGTGAGGATCTGCGTGACCGTATCTTTTTTGATATGGCGGAGCATCGCTATGCGGTGATCTCCATGGAGCGCGAGGAGGATACGCTGGAAAGCATCTTCCTATCCCTGACCGAGCGTGCTGCCGAAAAGAAAAAGCAAGAAAAGCGCACGACTCCCGAACGTGACGGAGAGTACGAGCTGATTGATGAGGGAAAGGAGAGATGATAAGCCATGTCTGCCATTTACCGTAAGGAAATGAAAATTTACCTCAGCACGCCATTTGGTTATGCCGTCATGGCAGTCCTGCTGTTTTTTATGGGCGTATTTACCGTGTTCTTTCATTTTTTGTCGGGAACAGCGGATTTTTCCTATCCGTTGGTTGCTATGGAGTGGGTACTTTTGGTCACGGTTCCGCTTTTGACCATGCGCTCGATTGCCGAGGAAAGACACAGTCAAACCGACCAGCTGTTGTATTCCTTGCCGTTGCGCTTGCGTGAGATCGTTCTTGGAAAATATCTTGCTATGCTGACGGTGTTTCTTCTTCCCACGGCGGTTGCCGCACTTTATCCTCTGCTGCTTTCCGCTTTTGGAAAGCTCTCGCTTGCCGCCGCTTACACCGCGCTGTTCGGTTATATCCTGCTGGGGGCATCCTTGATCGCGGTATGCAGCTTTGTCTCCTCCTTGGTGGAAAATCAAATTTTGGCAGCGGTATTGAGCATTGCTGTGTCTCTTTGCTTCTATCTGTTGGACGATTTTTCGTCCTTGCTGCCCACAGGCGCGCTCGGTTCCTTTCTCCTCTGTATTGTTGCCGCATTGCTTTGTGGTGTATTCCTTTGGAGATCAAGCAAAAGCCTCAACCTCGGATTGCTGACGGCATTGGTGTTGGTGCTTCCTTTATCGGTGCTTTACGTTGTCAAGGCTTCCCTTTTTGAGGAGCTTGCACCTCGCTTTGCCAATGTGATTGCCCTTTTTGGGCGCTTTGAAGCGTTTGCTTACGGACATTTTAACATTCCTGCCACCGTGCTGTATCTGACGGTGATTGCGTTTTTCCTGTTTTTGACGGTGCGTTCTATGGAAAAACGCCGTATTTCCTGAAAGGAGGGACGGTATGAAGGATCAAAATCAAAAACGGGTATCCCGCGGCTCGGCTTTGGCGCTTGCAACGGTAGGACTGTTGCTGCTGTGTATCGCGCTCAATTGTCTGGTCGGTCTATTGCCCGCAAGCGTAAAAAGTCCTAACGTGACAGGCTCGGAGACCTTTCGGATCTCGGGAACGACCAAGGATTGGCTGAAAAATCTGAACGAGGACATTACCCTTACTTTGATCTGTGAGGGAGGACGTGCCAATGCAGACGGTCAGCTTTGTACCTTTTTTGAGGAATACGCCGAGCAAAGCGAACGCATCACTCTACGGGTGGTGGATAGCTCTGCCGATGCAACCTTTATCAATGCATACGGTGGCGAGTGGCCCTCGGATATGAGCATGATTGTGGAAAGTAGCCGCCGCTACCGCATGATAGATTCACAGCTGTTGTTTGGGTATTACAACTCGTTGTTGGAGCTGGACATGACCGCCGATGAATATGCGAGCATGGTGGAATACTGTAATGCTTCCGATACCACGGGCGCGACCACCGCACAGTTTGTAGAGTCCACCGAGGCATATTTTGACGGTGACTCACGCCTGACCAACGCGATCAGCTTTGTGACACGCGAGCATATTTCGGTGGCGTATATGCTGACGGGGAGCGGTGCCTCGCGGCTGGATGCCCGTATGGAAAAGACGCTCTCGCAGGTGGGCTACGATCTGCGCACCACGCTGTCGGTGGCGGCTTTGCCCGACGATTGCGACGTGCTGATCATCAACAACCCCACTGCCGATCTTGATACCGTCGAGAGCGCAGCACTTTCCGATTATCTTGCGGGTGGCGGAGACCTGCTCCTGACCACTGCCTACACGGTGGGACGCCTTGAAAATCTGGACGGGATTCTTTCGTCTTACGGAATGTCCTTTGAAAAAGAGATCAACGTGGTGTATGAGCATAACGCAAAATACGCCCTTGGCGATACCTCCAACACGTATCCCTATCTGTTTTATTCTCACATTGCCCAGCATGCGGCAACGGGGGCGTTTGACGGAGAGTTTGTTGCATACTATCCGCACAATATCGTTGTTGATACAAGCCTTGAAGGAGGAACGGTCACGCCGTGGCTCTACACCTCGGAGGCAGGGTGTGTGCAGAGATATGACGAGGAAAGCAAGAAGCTGATTGCGGATGCGGAAAGATCGGTCTGCAATTTTGGTGTGATTGCAAAAAAGGGTGAAACGAGTGTGATCTGGATCTCCACACCGTTTGCTTTGACCTCACAGGTAAACAGCGGATATGCCAAGGGAGGCAATTTTGACCTTGCAACCTTGGCGCTCAATTGGATGACGGGGGTAGAGGGTGAGGCGATTGCCATTCCCTCGGCGGCAATGGATACCTCATATCTTTCGGTGACGGTGGGAGCCGCTGCCATATGGGGGATCGTGCTGATATTTCTACTTCCTCTCGGCGTTGCCGTGACGGGAATTACAGTATATTACCTGCGCAAAAAGAGATAAAAAACAACGGGGTGGCTCTCATGGAGCCGCCTCGTTTGGCTGTTAAGGCGTTAACGTTGTCTCTTGAAAAAGCTTGACCAAAACTTTCACTAAAATGGTAGTTCGTTAGAAACTACTAATTCCATAGTCGCTTTTCTCTTGCAGGAAGGAGGCGCAAGAGAAAAGCTTACAAAAGAGAACGCCGTAAGGGGGATTTCGCTCTCTGCGGAGAGCGAGGAGGCTTTCGCAGCCTCCACTGCGCACGCTTTTGAAAAAGCTTGACCAAAACTTTCGCTAAAATGGTAGTTCGTTAGAAACTACTAATTCCATAGTCGCTTTTCTCTTGCAAGAAGGAGGCGCAAGAGAAAAGCTTACAAAAGAGAACGCCGTAAGG
>JAGANE010000251.1 GCA_017624395.1 Clostridia bacterium | reverse complement strand
TTGCTGCCACCATCATCACGATGAGGATGAGGACGAGCATGAGCATCACCATCACCACCATCATCACCACGATGAGGACGAGTGTGACGATCCCGATTGTTGCTGCCACCATCATCACGACGAGGATGAGGACGAGCATGAGCATCACCATCACCACCATCATCACCATGACGAGGACGAGTGTGACGATCCCGATTGTTGCTGTCACCATCATCACGGCGAGGGTGAGGACGAGCATGAGCATCACCATCACCACCATCACCATGCCGACGACGTGTTTGTCAGTTGGGGTGTTGAGACTACCAAGAGCTTGGACATGGACGAGCTGCGTGAGATTCTGGACGCACTGCTGGAGGAAAAATCCTACGGCATCGTATTGCGCGCAAAGGGAATCGTTGCGGGCAACGATGGCAAGTGGCTCCATTTTGACTACGTGCCGGGAGAGGCGGATGTTCGTTACGGAACCGCAGGTATCATAGGCAGACTTTGCGTCATCGGATCGGGGCTTAACAAGCACGCGCTGGCAGATCTGTTCGGTGTTAAATAAGGAGGATTTTTATGGCTTCCCAATTACCCGTTTATCTTTTTACGGGCTTTCTGGAGGGGGGAAAGACCCACATTATTCAGGAGTCCATGGAGGATCAAAAATTTAATTCGGGCGAAAAGACGCTGATCATTCAATGCGAGGAGGGCGTGGACGAGCTGGATTTTTCCCGCTTTTACGGGCAGAACGTCTATTTGGAAACCATTGAGGATGAAAGCGACTTTACTGCGGAAAATCTTACCGCCCTTGCAAAAAAGAACCGCTTTGACCGCGTAATCATTGAGTACAACGGCATGTGGCTGTTGAATACGCTCTATCAAAATCTGCCTGCCAATTGGGTGATCTATCAGGAAATGATGTTTGCCGATGCCAACACATTTCTCTCCTACAATGCCAACATGCGTCAATTGATGGTGGATAAGCTGCAAAACTGCGAGATGATCGTGCTGAACCGTACTCCCGACGGGATCGACAAGGAGGAGATCCACAAGGTGGTGCGAGGTGTTTCGCGCCGTGCTGCCATTACCTACGATTATCCCGACGGTCACGTGGAATACGACGAGATCGAGGATCCGTTGCCCTTTGATCTTGATGCGCCCGTGGTGACGATTGGTGACAATGATTATGCCATTTTTTACCGCGATCTTTCCGAGGAGCTGCAGAAATACGACGGCAAGACCGTCAAATTCAAGGGGATGGTTGCGCGTGACGGCAACACAGTGTTGGCAGGACGCCACGTGATGACCTGCTGTGCCGACGACATTGCCTACCATCCGCTGGTTTGTATCTTTTCCGAGCCTACCAATCTCAAAACGCGGGATTGGGTGACACTGACGGGCAAGATCAAGCTGGAAAAGCATAAGCTTTACCGCGGCCCCGGCCCCGTTTTGTACGTCACGGCAACCGAGTTTGCTGTCAAGCCTGCGCAGGAGGTTGCCACCTTTTATTAAAATGCGATAAATACTGTCTCCCCACCCGTAATTTTTGCGAGTGGGGAGTTCTTTTTTTGAAAATTCTATTGATTATTGTTTATAGATATGTTATAATATATTGGTATGTGCTTTTTTCGGTTATAGATCACCGAGGGCTACGGGCACACCGATTATTTGCAAAACCGTTATGGGAAACCGGCGACCGCTGCCGCTGTACGGGGAAGGCTCTCCGTTCTGCCGCGCAGGCGTGCACGCAAAAGGTCCCGACGGTAAGGAGGAAATTTTGAAACAGACCATGAAGCTGCGCTCCGGCGCTACCATTCCGCAGGTCACTGCCGACGAGGCAGTGCAAAGGCACTATCTGACGCGCTCTGTCCTCAACAAAATGCATCTGATGCCTGCAGGCGATCCGATTGCATACGATGAGAACACGGACGGAAGTATTACATACTTCTTTGATCCCTCCCGTGTGGTTGAGGCACCGCCCGAGCTTTGGTACGCGCCCGCACAAAAGACCGAGACACACACCACCGAAAACGGGGTACAATTGGTGCGCATGAGCACCAAGCGCGCGGCATCCTGCGGCTACTATACCAAGGAGCGTTTGGATCAGATGAATTACGACGTCATTGAGGAGCCCGTGGCATATACGCTTCGCAATGACAAGAGCATGATCTACTTCTATGACAAAAAGACGGCGGTTCGTCGTCCCTTGACCTGCGTGGAGTGCGGCAAGGACATTCGCTACCGTCGCAAGCTTTGCCGTGCCTGCTTTGAGGCGGATCTTGCTGTCCGCCGTGCCGAGGGAGACGCACACCGTGCCGAGCATTATCACATGAAGCGTGAGCGCGTGCTGTTCTTTGATCTTGAATTGACGGGTGTTTACAACCACGATGAGATCCTTTCAGTATCGATCGTGGACGGTACGGGCAAGGTCATCATGGATACCTTAGTGAAGCCCGCGCACAAAAAGAAGTGGAAGCAGACCGAAAAGATTCACGGCATCACGCCTGCTATGGTTGAGGATGCACCGTCGCTGATCGAGCTGACACCGCGCATCAAGGAGATCTTTGCCGAGGCTGACATTCTGATCGCGTACGGTATTTCCACCGATTACAGTCACATCAAGTATATTTACGACACCGAGGCGGAGCGCGAGGCGTTGCACAAAAAGGCACGCTGTGCCGCAAATGAGTTCGTCCGCTTCCAATCCGAGCATTATCCCGATATGGTGCATGCATCCCTCGGCGACGCAATGGAGCGTCTTGAAATCGCTTGGGACGGCGTGGCACATACCTCCATTGCCGATACCATCGGATGCGCCAAGGTCTGGGAAAAGCTCTTCCCAAATTATTACGATAACTGAGAGGGCGCGTTTCATGATCAACGTTGGAAACGTATTGCTGCTTGGAGATAGTTACACCACATTTGAGGGACACATTCCCGATGGCTATGTGCCGTACTACGCACCAAAGACGCGACCGGATATTGAAACCGACGTCAAGTACGTGGAACAAACCTGGTGGCATCAACTGATCAAGGAGACCGAGTCCACGCTACTTCTTAATTGCAGTTGGTCAGGAACCACGGTTTGCAATACGGGGCACGGGGGCAGAGATGCCTCGGAGTGGTCTTTTATCACACGTCTGGATCGATTGATCGAGGCGGGATATTTTCAAGAAAACCGCGTGGATACTCTTTTGCTGTTTGGCGGCACCAATGATTCGGGCGCTCATTCTCCACTTGGGGAGCTGCAATATGCCGATTGGACAAAGGCGGATTTGAAGGAGGCGTTGCCCGCCTTCTGCTATCTGCTTGCCCGCACGCGGGAAAAGCTGCCCGATACGCGCGTGATCTGCATTGTCAACGCATGCTTAAAGCCGACGTATGCCGACGGCTATCGCACCGCCTGCACGCACTACGGTATTGAGTGTGTCAATTTGGCAGACGTTGATATGCAAAACGGTCATCCCACCGTTAAGGGAATGGAACAGATCAAGGATCAGATTTTGCAGTATCTTGCACAGACCGAGAAAAATTAAGAGGTGAAATATGGATCATTTATTTGGACTTGACAAGCCCGCATCCCACGATGAATACACAGCGCATCTGACGACGGCACACGACAACGTGGAGCTTTCGATCCTGCGCAGTATTCTGGAGGCAGAGGAGATTCCTTATCGCATCAGAGAGCGCGGAAGCGGCGGCGTGGTAAAGGTGATTGCGGGATATTCAATGTACGGCTCCGACATTTTTGTTCCTGTGGCACTGTTAGAAAAGGCAAACGAGCTTTTGGATGCTTACCGCAACGGTGATCCTGTGGAGGACTGTGCAGAGGACACCGAGGGCGACGAGGTATGAGATGAAGGAGATCTTACTTTGCAAATACGGCGAGATCGTGCTGAAGGGTGCCAATCGCCGTTGGTTTGAGGATACGCTTTGCAGAACGCTGCGCTTCCGTGCCAAGCATTACGGCAATTTTGAGATCACACGCTCGCAAAGCACGCTGGTGATCGAGCCGTTGGACGACGATGCCGATATAGACGGTATGTTTGAGACGGCGTCCAAGGTGTTTGGTATTGTCGGTATCAGCCGTTGTGCCGTTTGCGAAAAGAATATGCAAAGCATTGCCGACACGGTGCGCGAGTACGTTCCGCAATTTTTGATTGGTAAAAAGACCTTTAAGGTGGAGGCAAAGCGCTCGGATAAGAGATTCCCGTTGGGGTCTATCGAGATTGCCCGCGAGATCGGCGGTGTCGTTCTTGAAGCTATGCCGAAATTGCGCGTGGACGTTCACAACCCCGAGACCGTGGTACACGTGGAGATCCGTGAGTTTGCCGCGTATATTCACGCAGGGCAGTTCAAGGGGGCGGGCGGAATGCCCGTTGGCTCCAACGGCAAGGGCTTGCTGCTGCTGTCGGGAGGTATCGATTCCCCCGTGGCAGGCTACATGATCGCCAAGCGCGGTGTGCAGATCGAGGCGGTTCACTTTGAATCCTTCCCGTACACCAGTGAGCGCGCGCGTGAAAAGGTGTTTGAATTGGCGCGCGAGGTGGCGCAGTACGCAGGCTCGTTCAACGTACACGTCGTGTCGCTGACACATATTCAGGAGGAGCTGGTCAAGAGCTGTGAGGAGGATTATTTCACACTGCTGTTGCGCCGTTATATGATGGCAATTGCCGACCGCTTGGCACACAAATTGGGATGCGGCGGTCTGATTACGGGAGAAAGTCTGGGGCAAGTGGCGTCACAGACCATGCAAGCGATCGGGGTGACCGATCCCGTGGCAACGCTCCCCGTGTTCCGTCCTTGCATCGGTCTTGACAAGGAGGAGATCGTGCAGATCGCACGTAAGATCGGCACGTTTGAGACCTCGATCCAACCCTACGAGGATTGCTGTACCGTATTTACCCCCAAGCATCCGCGCACGCGTCCCGAACTTGCAAAGGTTTTGGAGCAGGAGCGCAAGCTGGATTTTGAGGCGCTCGTGCAGGAGGCGTTGGACGGTACGTACGTGGAGCATATCCGTACGGAATTTTGACTTTGAAGAAATTATATAAAATTTTTGTGAAAGTTTTTGGAGGGTGCGGGAACCTTATTTCAAAAAGGTTCCTGCAAAAAAACATATGGAACAGAAATATTATCACATGACGATTGCGGGCTGTGAAAGAGATCTGCCTCTTTGCCCGCTGAACGAGAAAATGATGATTGCGGGATTTGTGATCTTTGGGGATCCCGAATTGACCACCGCCTGTGCCAAGGAGCTTTTGGAAAAGGCGCCCGCATACGATTATCTCATTACCGCCGAGGCAAAGGGAATTCCTTTGGTGCATGAGATGGCACGGCTTGCGGGCAATCAAAAGTATTTTTTGGCTCGCAAGGCACCCAAGCTTTACATGACGGGGGTGATGGAGGTCAAGGTACGCTCGATCACCACGGCAAAGGAGCAAAGGCTGTATCTTGATACTGCCGATGCCGCTTTGATGAAGGGCAAACGAATTTTGATCGTGGATGACGTTGTCTCCTTGGGAGACTCCTTGCGTGCCTTGGAGCAGCTTGTGACCGAGGCGGGCGGAATCATCTGCGGTAAAATGACCATTCTTGCCGAGGGCGATGCGCATAAGCGCGACGACCTGATCTATCTTGAAAAATTACCTCTGTTTGACAAAGAGGGGAAGGAAGTATAATCATGGCTGAATTATTGAATGCAAATGACAAGCGTATCCATTATTGCGGTACGGTAAGAGAGTGTGACATCGGCAAAGAGGTTTGCGTGATGGGTTGGGTATAGAGACAGCGAGACCTTGGAGCCCTGATCTTTATTGACCTGCGCGATCGCACGGGTATCGTTCAGCTCGCATTTGACAGTGAGACCCAAAAGGAGATCTTTGATAAGGCATTTGCAATCCGTGCCGAGTACGTGCTTTGTGTACACGGCACCGTACGTCCGCGCGGTGAGGGCGCAACCAACCCCAATCTGCCTACGGGCATGGTAGAGATCTTTGTTACCGAATTGAAGATCCTTTCCGCAGCACAAACGCCTCCCTTTGAGGTGTCCGATGCCAAAAAGACCAAGGATGAGATCGCACTCAAGTATCGCTATCTTGATCTGCGCCGTCCTTCTTTGCAGCGCAATATCAAAATGCGTCACGATATTGCAAGAGTGGCGCGCGAATATTACTATGAAAACGGCTTTTACGAGATCGAAACGCCCATGATGATCAAATCCACTCCCGAGGGAGCGCGCGACTATCTTGTTCCCAGCCGTGTGCATAAGGGAAGCTTTTACGCTTTGCCGCAGTCTCCCCAGCTTTACAAGCAGCTGTTGATGCTTTCGGGCTACGACCGCTATATTCAGCTGGCGCGTTGCTTCCGTGATGAGGACCTGCGTGCCGACCGTCAGCCCGAATTTACACAGATCGACCTGGAAATGTCCTTTGCTACGCAGGAGGATATTATGTCGATGAACGAGGGCTTTATCAAGCGTGTGTTCAAGGAAGTGCTTGACGTAGAGATCGAAACTCCTCTGCCTCGCATCACCTTTGCAGATGCTATGAACCGTTACGGATCGGATAAGCCAGACACCCGTTTCGGTATGGAGATTCAGGATATTTCCGACGCTGTGAAGAGCTGTGGCTTTGGCGTGTTTACTTCTGCCATTGAAAACGGCGGCTCGGTACGTTGCATCGTAGCAAAGAACGCTGCTGCAGCTCTGACACGTAAGGAGATCGACAAGCTGACCGAGCATGCAAGAGGTATCGGTGCCAAGGGCTTGGCGTATATCCGTTGGGTGGATGACGCTCCCAACTGCTCGTTTGCAAAGTTCCTCTCTCCCGAGGAGCTAGATGCCATCCTCGTTGCAGGCGGCATGGAGAAGGGCGACGTCATGCTGATCGTTGCCGACAAAAACAAGGTGGTTCTTCCTACGCTCGGCGCACTCCGTACCTTGCTTGGTAAGAAGCTGGAGCTGATCCCCGAGGGCAAATTCAATTTCCTTTGGGTCGTGGAATTCCCGTTCTTTGAGTGGAACGAGGAGACCGAGCATTGGGATGCTATGCACCATCCCTTTACCATGCCTCTGCCCGAGTGCTTGGATTCCTTGGAGAGCGATCCCGGATCCGTGCGTGCGCAGTGCTATGACATGGTGCTCAACGGCATTGAGCTGCTTTCGGGATCGATCCGTATCACCGATTGGCAGTTGCAGGAAAGAATGTTCCGCGCACTTGGATTGACAAGTGAGGATATTGAGCGCAAGTTCGGATTCCTTGTGGATGCGTATAAGTACGGCGCACCGCCTCACGGTGGTAGCGGGATGGGGCTTGACCGCCTTGCAATGGTGATGTCGGGTGCCGACTCTTTGCGTGACGTGGTGGCATTCCCGAAGGTGCAGAACGCAAGCGAGCTGATGTCGCAATGTCCTACTCCCGTATCCGACGCCGACCTTGCCGTGCTTGGTATTTCGGTTGTGGAGAGAGAAGAAGAGTAATCAAAAGCTTTTTGGGGGACTTTTTAAGTCCCCCACGGCTGTAGATCAAACCAACGGGTTCCGTCGGCTTGATAAAAGTTTTGGTCGAGCTTTTTTAAAAGCTCGCGCAGTGAAGGGCGCGTAGCCCTTCTCGCGCTCCGCAGAGCGCGAAATTTCTTTTTTTGCGTTTCTTTTTGGTAGTTTTTTCTTTGCGCCTCCTTTTTGCAAAGAAAAAGCGGCTAAGGGATTTGTGCAATTGAACGGGGATGCCCCCGAATAAAAAAGAGAGGTAACTATGCCCGAACTGTTATCCCCTGCGGGGAATTTTGAAAAATTAAAGGCGGCGATCCTTTACGGCGCGGACGCGGTATATTGCGCGGTGCAGATGTTTGGTATGCGCGCCTCGGCGGATAATTTTACGGTGGAGGAGCTGTATGCGGCGGTGGAATACGTTCACGCCCACGGCAAAAAGCTTTATCTCACCGTCAATACCATGCCGCACGTGCAGGAATATCCCTTGCTGCGCAAATTTTTGCAGGACATCAAGGGGGCGGGCATCGACGCGATGATCGTTGCCGACCTTGGTGTTTTTACCACGATCCGCGAGCTTCTTCCCGATATGGAGATCCATATTTCCACGCAGACCAGCATTGTCAGTCCAGCATCGGCAAGGGCTTGGGCGGCAATGGGTGCCAAGCGGCTTGTTCTGGCAAGAGAATTGACGATGGAGGAGATCTGCAGTATTCGCGCAGAGTTGCCTGATGACATTGAGTTGGAGGCGTTTATTCACGGCTCCATGTGTGTTTCTTACAGTGGCAGATGTCTGCTTGCAAACGCCTTTAACGGGCGTGATGGAAACCGCGGCACCTGCTCTCAGCCCTGTCGTTGGAATTACGCGTTGGTGGAGGAAAAGCGCCCCGATATGCCGTTCCCGATTGAGCAGCAGGAGGGCGTGGGCACCTTTATCATGTCGTCCAAGGATATGTGCATGATCGAGCATATTCCCGAGCTGATGGCGAGCGGCATAGCCTCCTTTAAGATTGAGGGTCACATGAAAAGCGCGTATTATACCGCCGTGGTGACAAATGCTTACCGCATGGCGATTGACGCGTACCAAGAGGATCCTGCGGGCTATCGCTTTGATCCTGCATGGTTGGAGGAATTGGAAAGCGTTTCACACCGCGAATACGGCACGGGATTTTACTTTGACGATCCCATGAAGGAGCCACAATTGGTCAGCGCTTGCGGATATTTGCGGGAAAAGGCATATTTTTCCACTGCTACCGAATATGTAACAGAGGAAGCCGATGCCATCATGAGTGCGGGCGTTGAGATGGAGAATGAAAACGGCAGGCTTTACCGCTTTATCCAACGGAATAAGGTGTCGGCAGGGGAGGGCGCCGAGATGATCTCTCCCGGGCATATCGGCAGGGGCTTTGCTGTTTCGGAGCTGTATGCCCCCGATGGGCAAGCCTTGGATGCAACGCCGCACCCATCGATGATTTATTGGTGCCGTGTACCGTTTGAGGTGCGTGAAGGAGATATTATGCGTGCCGCATCGGGCAAGGGCTTGGAAATCCGAGCAAAAGACCGCTTGAAAGGAGATTGCTGATATGATCATACTCGAATGGTTGAAGGCGGTGCTGTATGGCATTGTGGAGGGTATTACCGAGTGGTTGCCCATCAGCTCGACGGGACATTTGATCCTGATTGAGGATTGGTTGCCCTTTGCCTTTACAAGCGATCAAGCCTTTCTTGCCGAATTTGGAGAGATGTTTCAGGTGGTGATTCAGCTGGGTGCGATCATTGCCGTGGTGATCCTGTTCTTTGGTAAGCTTTGGCCCTTTTCCAAACAGAAAAGTATAGAGGAAAAACGCAACACGTGGTCCCTTTGGTTCAAGGTCTTGGTTGCAAGCATTCCTGCGGCTCTGGTTGGAATCGTGGGAGATAAAATTTTGGAAAAGCTCAGCGGACGTGACATTGACGGTTGGCTTTACAATTCGATAGTCGTTGCTTCCGCACTCATTGTTTACGGTATCGCGTTTTTGGTGGTGGAGCGATTGCATCACGGTGAAATGGCGCGCGTGGAGAGCGTAGATCAGATCTCGTACAAGACCGCATTTTTCATCGGTATGTTTCAGATGCTTTCCATCGTGCCGGGAACCTCGCGCTCCGGCTCTACCATTCTCGGTGCCATGCTCTTGGGGCTTTCCCGTACGGCAGGCGCGGAGTTTTCCTTCTTCATGGCAATTCCTGCCATGGTGGGAGCAAGTGGAATCAAGCTGTTGGGCTTTGGCTCGTGGGTTGCAGAACAGGGCGTCAGCGTCCCCGTTGATGCATGGGTGGTGCTTGCCGTAGGATTTTTAGTCTCGTTTCTTGTATCCTTGGCGGCAATCCGTTTCCTGATGGATTTTGTCAAAAAGCATAGCTTTGCACCGTTTGGCATCTACCGTATTGCGTTGGGTATCCTTGTGCTGCTTCTTTGGTGGGTGCGAAGATGACGGCAGGGGAGCGTTTGAAGCTTCCTTATCCAATCATTGTGGAAGGACGCTATGATAAATTGCGCTTGCAAAACGTGGTGGAGGCACAAATACTCACCACTGATGGCTTTGGAATTTTCAACAAGGGAGAAAAAAGACAGCTTTTGCGGGCGTTGTCGCAAAAAACACCGATCATTGTGTTGACCGACAGCGATGGCGCGGGAAAGCTGATCCGCTCGCATGTCAGCTCTCTCATTCCTCCCGATCGGTTGATCCATCTGTACGTTCCGCGGATCGCGGGAAAGGAAAAACGCAAAACGGCTCCCTCTGCCGAGGGGGTGCTTGGCGTGGAGGGCATGGAAAACGAGCTGCTTTACCGCCTGCTGCTGCCATATTCCAACGCCGATGCCGTTGCCGAGCGGATTTTGGAAAATCCCATTTGCAAAGCTGATTTTTACCGTGATGGGCTGACGGGGGGCGAGGGAAGTGTCGGACGGCGAGATGAATTTGCCGCACGTCTTGGACTACCGTCGGGCATGACCCCCAACGCATTGCTTGCCGCAGTGCGAGTGCTTTGCACCTATGAGGAATACTGTGTATTGGTGGGACGAAGCGGAGACTGACACGGCAATCAAAAACGAAAAAAAATTTTCAAAGCACGTTTGTTTGATCGACAGGCGTGCTTTTTTGTGCTTTTTTGTCACTTTTTATTTAAAAGCTTTGGCAAAAGTTGAATTTTTGTTGTTTTTGTTGACAAAGTCTGTGAACTGTGTTATAATAATATGGAGTATGTTTTAAGATTTTTTCCGAATTTGATGGAGGAAGAATTATGCCTGATTCAAAACAAGAGCGTACCGCACACGTGGATGCACAAAAGGAATTGAACGCTGCTTTTGAGCGCGTCAAGGTATCCAATGACCCTGCAGAATTGCGTGCGGAATTGGAGAAGTATCGACGTATCTCCGCCGACCTGCTTTCCGAGAATAACGCTCTGCAATCTCGTGTTGCATTGCTTGAGGAGCAGTATTTTACCGTTGAAAACTCGGAGTTTTGGAAGATTACCAAGCCGTTTCGTCGGATGTTTGACTCTTTAAAGCGTATCAGTAAGAAAAACCGCGTGCTGCGCAAGCTTGCAGGCGGTGTTTCATGCTTGAAGCAGAATGGATTTCGTTATACGATGCGGCGTGTCAGAGTCAAGCTTTTAAACAAGCTTGGTATCAAGACTCCCGTTTATGATAAAAATGAGCTTGACGCACAGCGAAAAACGGTGTTTGAGGAGAAGATTAAGTTCAGTATTCTTGTGCCGTTGTACAATACACCCGAAAAGCTGCTTAAGGAAATGATCAAATCGGTGATCGCACAGACCTACGCCGATTGGGAGCTGTGTCTGGCGGACGGAAGTGACGAGGCGCATGCCTACGTGGAGCGCGTGGTCAAAAAATTTGCCGATGCCGATCCGCGTATCCGCTATCAGCGTTTGGAGAAGAATGCGGGGATTTCCGAAAATACCAACGCTTGTGCAAAAATGGCAACGGGAGATTATATCGGACTTTTGGATCACGACGATCTGCTTTCTCCCATTGCACTTTTTATGAATGCAAAGGCGATTTCTGTCAATCATGCCGACGTACTGTATTCCGATGAGGATCATCTTTCGTTGCGCGGCGTACATGTGTATCCGCTGTTCAAGCCCGATTGGTCTCCCGACCTTTTGTATAGCCAGATGTACACCTGCCACTTTACGGTGGTACGTAAGAGCCTGTTTGATCAGATCGGTGGCTTTCGCTCGGAGTTTGACGGAAGTCAGGATTATGATCTGATGCTGCGACTTTCCGAGGTGACCGATCAGATCTGTCACATTCCTGCTATTCTCTATACGTGGAGAGAGTGTCCCGGTTCAACGGCGGCAAACGCCGATGCCAAGCCCTACGCACACGAGGCGGGCAGACGCGCACTTGACGCGCATCTCAAGCGTCGCTACGGGGATGCAGCTAAGGCGTGCGACAGTGACTATACCTTTGTGTTTGATGCGCGCTTTGGCACGTTGCAGGATCAAACGCCAAAGGCATCGATCATCATTCCCATGAAGGATCAGTGCGGCTTGACCGATGCCTGCGTGCGCAGTATTCTTGAAAAAACGACCTATACCAATTATGAGATCCTTTTGTTGGATAACCGATCCGAAAAGCTGGAGACCTTTGAGTGGTTCCGTGAGATCGTAAAGGTCGATCCCCACATCCGCGTCCTGAAGGCGGATATGGAATTCAACTGGGCAAAGCTGAATAATTTTGGCGTTGCCAATGCAAGCGGTGAGATCTACGTCTTTTTGAACAACGACACGCTGGTGATCTCGCCCGATTGGCTGGAAAGACTTGTCGAAAATACGCTTCGTCCCGACATTGGCGTGGTTGGCGCGCTGCTTTTGTACGAGGATATGACCATTCAGCACGCAGGTGTTGTGGTTGGTATGAATCAGCTGGCAGACCACGTGTTCAAGGGCTTGGGATGTACACATTTCGGTTCTCCCTTTATTTCTCCCATGGTCAGCCGCAACGTGCTTGCCGTCACAGGTGCCTGCATGGCGATCTCGCGCGAGAAGCTGGAGCATATCGGACCGTTTGACGAAAGCTTTATCATTTGCGGCAGCGACGTGGAGCTTTGTGTCCGCGCTTACGAGTACGGCTATCATAACCGTTACGATGTCAACGTCCGCCTGTTCCATCTGGAATCCAAGAGCCGCAACTCTTATATCCCGCCCATTGACTTTAAGCGCTCCATGCAGTGCTACGATCCTTATCTTGAGGGCAAGGATCCCTACTACAATATCAATCTGAACCTGAATTCTCTGGTTCCTAAGGAGGAGGTTGTTCGCTTGAATATGATTCGTATCAAAAGGGTATTAAAGCGTATTCCGCCGGTTGCGGCGTTGGCGCGTACTCTGCGCCGTGAGCTGATGCCCTGTGCTGAGATCAGCATTCCCGAAATCGGTGAG
This sequence comes from Clostridia bacterium, assembly GCA_017624395.1. GTDB lineage: Bacteria > Bacillota > Clostridia > Oscillospirales > CAG-272 > UMGS1865. The sequence goes on along the minus strand of JAGANE010000251.1, from coordinate 38,683 downwards.
ATCAATGCAAGAGAGGATAAATCGGGAAATACGTCGTTCCGTCTTAACTTTATGACTCCGTCGGTGGACGTGTCTCACGTGTTTGGCGGTATTTCCACGGCGATGAATCTCTTTGAGAGCCTGCGAAAGCAGCTGGGATGTGACGGACGCATCATCTCCACCGATGCCGACGTCATCGCTTCCACCTCTACCGCACCCGAGGGGTATCGCATTGTCAAATCCGAAAGCGATTCCTCCGAGCCCTTACAGTTGGTTGCATTTAACGACCGTGCCAACAAGACCATTCCCGTGCGCGAGCGTGATGTGTTTGTGACCACTGCTTGGTGGACGGCTTACACGATTTACAACGTCATGGAGTGGCAGGCAAAAACCTACCAAAAGCCGGTGCATCCCCTGATCTATATCATTCAGGATTACGAGCCGGGATTTTATCCGTGGTCATCGCGCTATATGATGGCGGACAGCACCTACCGCTTTGCAACTCCAACCTATGCTATTATCAACTCTAAATTGCTGAAGGAATTTTTTGATCACAACGGCTATTCCTTTGCAAAATCATGGTATTTTGAGCCGATGCTGAACAAAAAGCTTGCGGCATATCTGCCGAAGGAGCAAAAGACCGTCACCAAGAAAAAGCAGATCTTGGTTTACGGCAGACCGTCGGTTGACCGCAACGCCTTTGCCTTGGGGGTGGAAACGCTGAAGCTTTGGAAGGCATCGCAGCCCGATTTTGAGGAGTGGACGCTCTACTCTGCAGGCGAGGCACACGGGGACGTGGATCTCGGTGACGGCTGCTATTTGCAGTCGCTTGGAAAGCTTTCTCTGGAGAGCTACGCAAATACCATGCTGGATACCTATGCGGGTCTTTCCTTGATGGTGTCGCCGCACCCGAGCTACCCGCCGCTGGAAATGTCCACCTTTGGTGTCAAGACCGTAACCAACTGCTATGCAAACAAGGATCTTTCGTCCTTTAACCAAAACATGACCTGCCTTGCCGACGCATCTCCCCGTAGTCTTGCCGATGCACTGCTTAAGATCTGTGCCGCGTATGACGGAAACGGAAGCATTGCCGCCGACAATGATTACGCCAAGGGCGGAGAGCCGTTTGCGGATGCCGTAAGCGAGCTTGCCGTATGTATCAAAGAGAATTTTGAGATTTAAAGCACTGATGTTTGGAGGAACTCATGACGATGAATGAAGGTTTGCCGCTTTCAAAAGCACACGTGGAGGCAGAAAGAGGGCAAAAGCTTGTCAAGCTGTTTGTGATATTGGCGTTGTTGTTTGGCTTGGTGATGATCTTTATCGAGCCCCCCTTCGTCATTCCCGACGAAAACAAGCATTTTATCAATATCTGCCGCATTTCCCACGGAAGTATTTTTCCGCAGGTCAAGGACGGAGCGGTCGGCTAGTATATTACCGCCGAGGAATTGGATTTTTTGGCGATCTACGAGGGGGCGTTTATCAACAACGATAAAACGCACGATCTTCATTCCATGGTGGCACACTCACAACGCGTTCCCACCGAGGATCTTGTGTTTTACAAAACGGGCGATGCCACCCTCAATCCCACGCCTTATCTCGTTCCCGCGTTTGCCATTGCTGTGCTTCGCTTTTTACTCGGTTCGCTCAATGCCTTTAATTCTTATTTTGTGGCAAAGCTTGCAAATCTGATCTTTTATGTGATCGTGGTTCGTTGGGCGTTGCTCAAAACAAAGGTGTTGCGCAAAACCATGTTTTTGTTGGCTTTGATGCCCATGTCGATGTTTCAGGCGGCGTCCGCGTCTTATGACGGCTGCCTGATCTCCGCATCCTTTTTGCTCTTTGCCTACGTGACAAAGATCTTGCTTTCCGACGAGGATTACAAAATTGGAAAAGAGGATATTTTTGCCATCTGCTTTGCGGCGGCGTTTCTCATTGGCGTCAAGGTTGCATATGCACCGATGATTTTGGTGTTGCTTGCGATCCCGGTCAAAAAATTCGGTTCCACCAAGCGCTATCTTTCCTGCGTGGGTGCCGTTGCGGGGCTTGCAGTTCTGTTCTTTGGCGTTCCGATGATCGCCAACCGCCTGATCACAGCCAACTGTGAAACGGTGACAAGCGAGGTTCAGCTGTTGCAGCAGCAGTTTATCCGAGAGAACCCCGCAATTTTGCCCAAAATGTTTTTTAACACCATCGATTATTTTTCGGGGTATTATCTGGAGGGCTTCTTTGGGATTCTCGGTTGGTTGGATACCAATTTCCCCGCTATGATCATCAAGCTCTTTTTCATGGTGCTGTTCTTTACCGCTCTGGTGGAGGTCTCCACCGTTAAGGGGATCCGTTGGAATATGCGGGTGCTGTCTTGGGCGGGAATTACGGTCTTTGTGGTTGGTACGGTCTACACCATGTATGCGGTGTGGAATCCTATCCTGACGGGCATTGTCGGCGGTGACGTTGCTTACGGCGGTCAGGGAAGATACTTTATTCCCATTGCACTGTTTTTGTTTTTGATTTTTGCCAATCCGTTGCTCAAAAAGCTCAAGGTGGTGCGCCGCGTGGAGGGCTTTTTGGAGAATGCCGTTTCCATGACGGCACTCATCACGATGTGTTTGACCACCTTCGTGTTATTTGCAAGATATTGGCTTTAAGCTTTGATCGATCCAAAAGGAGGTCTTGAAATGATGGAATCGACAAAATCGATCTGTATTGTCTCCTCACAATATCTGCCGCACGTCGGCGGTGTGGAAAATTACGTGGATAATCTTTCACGGGAGTTAGCCTTGCGCGGACATCGGATCACGATTCTGACCTCCGAGATGGAGGGTGTGCCGTCCTACGAGCAAAGGGGCTTGATCGAGATCATTCGCTTGCCCACCAAGCAGTTTATGGGCGGTCGCTTTCCCGTATTAAAATTTAATCGCGAGCTGCGTCGCTTTACCAAGGAGTTTCGCAAGCGCCATTTTGACGTCATGCTGGTCAATATGCGCTTTTACTTCATTTCGCTTTATGCGGTGCGGCTTGCCAAAAAGATGGGGGTGCGCTGTATCATGTTGGATCACGGCTCCAGCCATCTCAATACGGGTGGCAAGCTGACCACCAAAATGTCGGAATGGTTTGAGCATGGCATCACCTTTCTTGAAAAATTTTATTGCAAGGAATTTGCGGGGGTTTCCAAAGCGTCGCTGGAATGGATCAAACATTTTGGAATTCATTCGGAGTTGCTTTTGAATAATGCCGTGGATATTGAGGCGTTTGAGCGCTACAAAAGCGCTCCCGTCCGCAGCTTTCGCACCGAGTATGGAATTCCCGATGACGCCATTTTAATCTCCTTTGTCGGACGCCTGACCGTAGAAAAGGGAATTGACCGTTTGGTCAATGTTGTAAAGAAGATCAACGAAAAGAGAAAAGACGTTTGGTTGCTTGCTGCAGGCGGTGGGTACCTTTTGGAGCCGTTGACAAAGATTAAAAGTGAAAATACGCATTTTGTCGGTCAGCTTCCCACCGATCAGATTGCGGCATTGCTTTGCGAGAGCGATATTTTCTGCTTGCCCTCGTTTTCGGAGGGCTTTCCCACCTGCGTGATCGAGGCGGGCGTTTGCCACGCGTTTGTGATCACCACCTTCCGCGGCGAGGCCAAGGAGATCGTGCGCACGCGGGAACACGGGATCATTTTGCCGGATTACAACGAGCAGGGGCTTTTGGAGGCTCTTGAGAGTGTTTTGGACCAAAAGGAATACCGTGAGAATGCAACGCAGCTTTGCTATGAGCGTATTGCAGAGAACTACACGTGGAAGCACACTGCCGATGCTTTTTTGAAGCTGTTGGAGCAGCCTGCCGCAGAGCAGTGATCCGATATTGGAGCTTTTTGGAAAGGAGTACCTATGAATCACGGAGATCGCCGTCTTACCCAAAATTTTTTATGGAATACGGCAGGATCGATCTTTTTTCTGGTTTGCCAATGGATCATCACCGTTTTGGTGGTGCGTCTTTCGGATGGCTTTTCCGATGCGGGATTGCTGTCCCTTGCCATGTCGGTGACCAACGTGTTTGCCATCATTGCGCTGTTCAACGTCCGTAATTATCAGGTATCGGATTCCGAGGAGCTGTATTCCGCAGGGGAGTACGTTTCCCACCGATTTGTCACCTGCGCACTTGCGTTTGTTCTGTGTGCCGTAACAACCTTTCTTGGCGGATATGGCATCTATACCGCGGCCTGTATTCTTGCCTATATGCTGTTAAAGCTGACCGAGAATTTTGTAGACGTCTTTCACGGGATCGTGCAAAAAAAATGGAGATTGGATATTGCGGGACGCTCGTTTCTGTTTCGCGGAATCCTCACCGTTGCCTCATTTGCGGTGGTATTCGGTCTTTTCCACAATCTGCTGCTTGCGATCCTTGCAATGGCACTGACCAATCTTTTGTCACTGTTGATCTACGATTGGAACGCCGTGCGGCGAGTGGAGCGTGTTCGTTTGTCGTTTTCCCCCAACCGCCTGCTCAGCCTTTCCAAGGTTTGCTTGCCAATGGTCGGCTACGGATTTTGTATCCATTCCATTCTTCCCTTGGTCAAGGCGGTTTTAGAGGCGCACCACGGGGAGGAGATGCTGGGATATTACGGCTCGGTGACCACGGTTGCCACGCTGATCCAATCCTTTACGCTTCTCGTATTCACCCCCTTGATCGGTGTGTTTGACGAGGCGTTTCGGGCGGGAGATCGAAAAAAACTGAAGCGATTGTTTGCAAGGCTGATCCTTTTGATCGTTGCCATTACGCTGCTCGCAATGGGAGCCATTGCCCTGCTTGGCGATTTTGCCATGTCGTTGGTATTTGGGGAGGAGATCCTTCCATACGTTTATTTACTGTATCCCACCGTTGTGGCAAGTGCCTTGACCGCCCTTGTGTGGCTGCTTGGTATGATTTTGGTGGTGATGCGATCCATGAAAACGCTTTTGATCGGTGCTGTGATCGGTCTTGCCGTCGGCATTGCCGCGTCTGTTACACTGATCCCAACCGCCGCGTTTTCGGGTGCCAACGTGGCGCAGATTCTGCCGTTTGCCGTGATTGCGGCAATTTATCTGACACGGTTTGTCATTTATGTTTTTCATTCTCCCGTCCCAAAGGATGGGGAAGATGTACCGAATAAAAAGGAGAATTGACGATGCAAGCAGAACAGAAAATTCCAAAGACCATACACTACTGTTGGTATGGAGGAAATCCGTTGCCCCCTCTTGCGGTAAAGTGTATTGAAAGCTGGAAAAAATATTGTCCCGACTATGAGATCGTTGAGTGGAACGAGACCAATTTTCCGCCCACCTTCAACGATTACGTCAAGGAGGCCTACGAGGCAAAAAAATGGGCGTTTGTTTCCGACGTGGCAAGGCTTTACGCGCTGGTTGAGTTTGGCGGCGTCTATATGGACACCGACGTAGAGGTGCTGAAATCCTTGGACGATATTCTTGCCTACGATGCCATTTCGGGCTTTGAGGCGGTGGATTCGATCCCTACGGGATTGATGGCGGCAAAAAAAGGACACCCGCTGTTTCAAAAGCTGCTGTCGGACTATGAGGGTGAGCATTTTCTTTACGAGGACGGCAGTATGAACATGACGACCAACGTCATTCGCATCACCGATGCTTGTTTGGATTACGGCTTGAAGCTGAACAATAAAATGCAAACGGTTGGCGGCTTTACTCTGATGCCCAAGGAATATTTTTGTCCCAAGGACAACATTACCGAGGAGATCAAGGTGACAGAGAACACCTACACCATTCACCATTTCAGCAGCTCCTGGCTTTCCGACGAAAAGCGTTATGCCAAGGAGTTCCGCCACCGTCACCGCAAGTGGCTGCCGCGCTTTATTGCACCGCACGTCAGCTGCTTTATTGCCGCATGGAAGTTCCGCGGATTTGTGAATGCGATCAAGGAGATCGGTGTTTACTACCGCGATATGCGCAGAGCCAAGCAGCGCCAAAAGGATGCGCAGGCGGCAAAAAACACCTCGGAAAAAGATTGAGTAGAATAAAGGAGTTGACAGTATGAAAACCGTAATGCTTGTCTTTGGCACACGCCCCGAAGCCATCAAAATGTGTCCTCTTGTCAATGAATTAAAAACAAGAGAGAATATCAAAACCGTCGTTTGTGTCACGGGGCAACACCGTCAGATGCTGGATATGGTGCTGGATACCTTTCACGTGGTTCCCGATTACGATCTTTCGATCATGAAGGCAGGGCAGACTTTGTTTGATATTACCACCAATATTCTGACCAAGATCGGCGAGGTGCTGGACGAGGTCAAGCCCGACGTGGTTTTGGTTCACGGCGATACTTCAACCACCTTTGTCACCGCGCTGGCTTGCTTCTATAAGCAGATCGCCATTGGACACGTGGAGGCAGGGCTTCGCACCTACAACATTTACAGCCCCTATCCCGAGGAATTTAACCGTCAGGCGGTATCCATTATTTCCAAGTATAACTTTGCTCCCACCGAGCTTTCCAAGGCAAATCTTGTAAAGGAGGGCAAGGACGAGGACAGCATTTATATTACGGGAAATACCGCAATCGATGCACTGAAAACCACCGTGCGCAAGGACTATACCCACCCCGAATTGGATTGGGCAAAGGATAGCAGGCTCATCATGATTACGGCACACCGCCGAGAAAATCTCGGAGAGCCGATGCACAATATGTTCCGCGCGATCCGTCGCGTGATGGACGAGCATCCCGACGTCAAGGCGATCTATCCGATCCATATGAATCCCGTGGTTCGCAAGGCTGCCGACGAGGAGCTGGGAGACTGTGACCGCATCCGCATCATTGAGCCCTTGGAGGTTTTGGATTTCCATAACTTTTTGGCACGTAGCTATATGATCCTGACCGATAGCGGTGGAATTCAGGAGGAGGCGCCCTCTCTCGGCAAGCCCGTGCTTGTCATGCGTGACACGACCGAGCGTCCCGAGGGGATCAAGGCGGGAACGCTGAAGCTGGTTGGTACGGACGAGCAGGTGATTTACGAAAACTTTAAGCTGCTTTTGGAGGATCAGAATGCCTACGACGCAATGTCCAAGGCAAGCAACCCTTACGGAGACGGCTTTGCTTGCAAGAGAATTGCCGATATTTTGGAACAGAATGAAAAAGGAACAGGTATATTATGAAGCTGTTGATTATCATCCCTGCCTACAATGAGGCAGAGAATATTGAGACTGTGGTGGATCATTTGATCGAGCATTATCCGCAGTACGATTACGTCATCGTCAACGACGGCTCGCGCGATCAGACCCCCGAGATCTGCAAGCGAAAGAATTACCGTTATATCGATCTGCCCATCAACGTAGGTCTTACCGACGGCGTGCAAACGGGTATGATGTACGCATATCGGAACGGTTATGACTACGCCTTGCAGTTTGACGGCGACGGTCAGCATGATCCGCGTTTTATCGAGACCATGCTTGAGGCAATGGCGGAGTGTGACATTTGCATCGGCTCGCGCTTTGTAACGGAGAAAAAGCCGCACGGCTTGCGGATGCTGGGAAGTAACATTATTCAGGCAACTCTCAAGCTGACCACGGGAAAAACGGTCAAGGATCCCACCTCGGGCATGAGAATGTTTAACCGTGCTACCATGAAGGCAATGGCGGAGAATGCCGATTACGGTCCCGAGCCCGACACGCTGGCACACCTGATGCGTAGCGGCGCCGTGGTCAAGGAGGTGCAGGTGGAAATGCACGACCGCACGGCAGGGGAGAGCTATCTCAATCTTTCGCGCTCCATCAAATATATGACGCATATGTGTTTTTCCATTATTTTTATTCAATGGTGCCGTAAAAAGGTCAAGCTGAAGGGAGGAAATCGAAAATGAGTATCGTTTTGCGCATTTCACTGATTGCCGTATCCTTTTTGGTGCTGTTGTTTGTGTTGAAAAAGATCCGACGCTCTCAGCTCTATATCGACGATGCCATTTATTGGATTGTTTCGGCGGTGTTGCTGTTGATCATCAGTATCTTTCCGCAGATCGCCATTTTTGCATCGGAGCTGTTTGGAATACAGTCTCCTGCAAACTTTGTCTTTTTGTTTATGATCTTTATTGTCCTCATCAAGCTGTTTAACATGGCAATCGAGCTTTCGGTGCAAAAGCACCGTCTCAATCGCCTTGTGCAAAAGCTTGCATTGGTCAAGGCGGAGGACGAGCATTTTAAGGAGCCTTAAAGCACCTATCAAAAAGATCTGCCCCCAAAAGTGTTTTGCGTTTGGGGGCAGATCTTTTTGTTTTTTTGCGCAGGATTTATTCGGGGAGTGTCAGGTCTCCAGCCTTGATCCATTTGATCTTATAGAGCAGCTCGCTGAACAGAAGCGAGAGAATGGCGGGAAGAATAAAGCAGATAAGCGCAAGACCGATCCAATCCATCACGCCAACGGTGGTAGGATAGGAGCCGCCAAACCAACCGAGAATGATGCCGATGGGGCCGAGCAGACCGCAGGTGCCCATGCCCGAATTGATGGCTTCTCCATACATCTGCATTCCAAAAACGCAGGTGGCAAGCGGACCCGTGATGGCAGAGGTGAGAATGGTAGGAATCCAGATGCGCGGATTATGGATGATGTTGGGCATTTGCAGCATACTTGTGCCAATGCCTTGGGAGACCAAACCGCTCCACTTATTCTCCTTAAAGCTCATCACCGCAAAGCCGACCATCTGCGCACAGCAGCCTGCAACCGCGGCACCGCCCGCCATAGCAAGTCCCGTAGCAAGTGCGGGATTGGCAACGGCGGCAGGGGAGAGCGCCGAAAGACCGAGAGCCGCACAAATTGCCGCACTGCTGATGGGGAGTGTCAGAGCAATACCGACCACCACCGAGACGAGAACACCCATTACAAAGGGCTGTTGTGTCATGGCAAATGCAATGATGTCGCTGATTACACCCACCACCTTGCCGATGTAGGGGGCGCATCATACGCTGAGCAGACCACCGACCAACAGAGTGACAAAGGGTGTGACGAGAATGTCAATTTTGGTTTTTTTGGAAACCAGCATACCAACCTCTGCGGCAATGATGACGATGATCAGTACCGCCAAGGGGCCTCCCGCGCCACCGTTGGAGTTTGCAAGCGCACCAACTGCCGCACAGGTGTAGACCACAAGGGGCGATGCTTTAAGAGAGACTGCAATCGCAACCGCCATGGCGGGTCCCGCAACGCTTTGCGCACCCTTGCCGATGGTGGAAAGGATCGAAAGTCCGGGGATCATACCGAGGGCGTTGAAAATGGTTCCAATCAGAAGTGAGGCAAACAGACCGAGTGCCATCGCACCCATTGCATCGATAAAATAACGTTTTGCGTATTTTTTCAATACTTCCTTCATAATGGATCTCCTTTTTTATTCCATTTGGATTTTGGTAATAGTATAGCACAATTTACTGTCCCTTGCAAGATGAAAATTGCCGAAATTTACCGTATTTTACTGTAAAAAATAAAAAAGTATTCACAAATTGGGACAACTATCTTGACAAAAAACTTATTTTTAGGTAAAATAAAGTATCAGATAGCCAATTGTAAAAGTAAAAAATCAAAGGAGAAAAATCATGAAGCATCCGATTCCACAAAGCAAAATGTTAGTTGAAGCACGCGTGGGCGGAAAAGGTCACTCGTGGGGCTTGGAGTGCCTGATCTTTCTTGCTGTTTTTGCCGTTGCACAAACCTTTTTGTCCATTCCCGTCAGCATTGCTACGGTCATCTGGCTGTTTACGGGGGACGTCATACCGTCGTTGGTTCATTCCATGGAGACAGGGGCAATTGCGTACAGTGAGGCAATCAATGCTTTGCTTACCGATATGCCCGAGTGGCTGATGCTCGTACAGCTGTTTTCTACGGTGATCTCCATTGTGGTTGCCATTCTGTTTTGCCGTTTGATCGAAAAACGCTCCGTCTCGTCCATGGGCTTGCGCAAAGGGCGGGTTTTATCCGAATATCTTGTTGGATGCGTTGTGGGGATTGTCTTGATCTCGCTCTGCGTGGGCATTTGTATGGCTTGCGGAGGAATGACGCTCCGTCTCACGGATTTTTCGGTTGCCGTATGGCTATTGTACCTTGTGGGATTTTTGATCCAAGGTGCAAGCGAGGAGATCCTCTGCCGCGGCTATATGATGATTTCGGTCTCGCGTAAAAATGCACTTTGGCTTGCGGTGATGACAAACTCGGTCATGTTTTCGCTGTTGCATATCTTTAATCCCGGCTTTGGTATGCTCCCGCTGATCAACATTGCACTTTTTGGCGCGTTTGCCTCGGTACATGCACTCAAGCGCGGCAATCTTTGGGGCGTTTGCGCGATTCATAGCCTTTGGAATTTCTTTCAGGGCAACGTTTTTGGCATTAGTGTCAGCGGAACGGGTACGGGGGCATCGCCGCTTGCTTCTCATATCAAGGACGGTATGTCGTGGCTCCACGGCGGCAGCTTTGGACTGGAGGGAGGCTTGGCGGTAACTCTGGTAATGACCGCAGCGCTCCTGCTTGCCATTTTTGTTATGCCCGCCAACAAAAAGGAAGTGGCAGAGTGTACCGAAATCAAGGATGCACTCAAAGGAGATGCGTTATGATCGATCTTGTACAGATCAGAAGTATTTTAAAGGAGACAGACGCCATTTTCTTTGATCAAGCGTTACGCGCGGACGTCAAAAAGAAAGGAGATGCCGATTTTGTCACGCGTGCGGACTGTGAAATCTCGGAATATCTGCACAAAAGACTTTCCCAAGCCTTTCCCACCATCGGATTTATCTCCGAGGAGGGGGAGACCGAGATCGACGCGACAAAGGATTATTGGATCCTTGATCCCGTGGACGGAACCACCAATTTTATGCATGGCATCAGTTGCTGTGCTGTCTCGCTTGGATTGTACGCAGACGGCGATTTTGCGGCGGGAGTGATCTATCTGCCCTATACCGATGAAATGATCTGGGCACAAAAGGGAATGGGAGCATACCGCAACGGTGAGCGGATCTGTTGTAGCAGTCACGGGCAGCTTTCGGATTGTCTTGCCTTGATGGAATATAACGCCTATTTCAAAAACGATCACCCTGCGGCATTGGAGCAAGCAAAGCGCATTTTCCTTGCTTGTCAGGATATTCGCACGCTTGGCTCTGCCGCAGCGGAGCTTGCCTATATTGCGCTCGGTGTTGCCGACGTTTTTCTCGGACGCTATCTAAAGCCGTGGGATTATGCCGCAGCCGTGTGTATCATTCGCGAGGCGGGCGGTGTTGTTGGCGCTCTTGACGGAGAATTGCGCGTTGACCGCTTCAATCAACATGTGATTGCATCCAACGCCGCCGTGTTTGATCAGGTTTTTGCGTTGCTGCAAGAAAAATAAATCGCACCCACGGCGCATAAAAAGAAATTTAAATCATAAAGCTTAAAGATATTTATTTGTTAAAATTTTGGGGTAATTTCTTTAATGCTCTTGACTTTTTGAGGGCGTTGATGTATAATAAACATATTAGGATATATCATCAATTTTTTTGGAAAATGTGAGGATAAAATCATGTTAGTGAATATGAATGAGGTTTTGAGACCTGCAAAGAAAAACCACTATGCGGTAGGTCTGTTTAATGCGGTCAATCTTGAGCTTGCGCGTGGCATTATCAATGCGGCAGAGGCTACGAGATCTCCCGTAATTATGGGTACGGCAGAGGTCCTTTTGCCGTATGGCCCTCTGGAGGAGGTATCCTATTACCTGATTCCCATGGCAAAAAAAGCATCGGTTCCCGTGGTCGTCCATCTGGATCACGGTCTTTCCTATGACCTTTGTATCAAGGCGCTTGACCTCGGATTTTCTTCGATCATGTACGATTGCTCTACCGATTCCTATGAGGAAAATGTTCGCAAGGTTAAGGAAATGGCAGAGATTGCCCATTCCCGCGGCGCAACGATCGAGGGTGAGCTTGGTCACGTTGGTGACAACGAGGGCTCTGCGGAGGGAAGCTCGCATCTTGCCGATCCTTCCGCGTTTTTTACCGATCCCAAGATGGCAAAGGACTTTGTAGAAAAGACCGGTGTTGATGCATTGGCAATCGCGGTAGGCAACGCACACGGCGCATACAAGCTCCCCCCTAAGCTTGATTTTGAAAGAATCCGCACCATTGCAAACACCGTAGACGTTCCCCTGGTGCTTCACGGTGGCTCGGGACTTACCGATAACGATTTCAGACAGGCAATCAAAGAGGATATCAGCAAGGTCAACATCTTTACGGATATCAACGTAGCTGCTGTGGAGGCGGAATTCAAAAAATTCCAGAGTATGGACAAGGGCTTGATCGACCTGATTCCTGCGGCTGTTGAGGCTGTCAAGCAGGAGACCACCAAAAAGATGAAGCTGTTCAGCAGTGACGGAAAGGCGGATCTTTCAGCTGCGGCATCCAAAACAAATTTGGATATGATCGCAGAGCTTGTTGCGGCAGAGGTAGCAAAATATTTGAAGAAATAATTGATTTTTGATACTAAAACAGGAATACACAATTTTTCTTGTTTTATTAGCGAAGCAATCAGAATACAAAAACCGCAGATCGTTTTTCTGCGGTTTTTGCACTATAATAGGGAGAAAAGCTTGCCCGATGCATTTGTAATACAAATGTGAAGCTTACGATAAAAGGGGGAAAAATGAGCAAAAAGATCGTTGCTATTGGTGGCGGAGAGAATGGTCGTTTGCGTGCAAATGGCACACGGCTTCCATACGAGCTTGCGAACCAGGATAAGGAAATTATCAGATTAACAAATAAAAAACAGCCAAATTTTCTTTTGTTGGCTCACGCACAACCGTTAGAAAGACAAAACGGTTATTTTCAAGTGATGACAGATATTTATGAAAAAATATACGGTTGTCCTTGCCGTCATTTGAGAAGCGATGAATTGACTAATACAAGCTATGTAAAAAATCTTATTGATTGGGCTGATATTATTTTTGAAGGCGGCGGCAACACACTTGATATGATAGCATTGTGGAGAGAAACAGCCTTTGATTCAATTTTAAGGCAAGCGTGGATCGACGGAAAAGTGATGTGTGGCGTTTCTGCCGGCGCAAATTGTTGGTTTAAGGAATGTTCCTCTGATTCACTAAAGATTAAATACGGTGATAACCAGCCGTTGATTGGAATGGATTGTTTAGGCTTTGTTGAGGGACTGTTCGTTCCGCATTGCGATGAAAAAGATCGATTAAAAAATGTAAAAGAACTGTTGAAAAAAAGCAATCAGGTCGGGCTTTCTATGTCAAATTGTACGGCACTTGAAATTGTTGATGATACCTACAGACTGATTACGAGTGACGCATCTTATCATGGGATTGAAGCGTACGGATTAAAATCCTATTGGAAAGATGACGAATATATAGAAGAATACATCGACACCTCTTTAAAATTCAAACCGTTGAGTGAATTGTTGTCCAAAAAAAGAATCTGATTAAAACAAGACAGCAGAAGGAAGTAAGGAATGATACAGTTAAATACAAAAATCAAACAATTATCCGTGGAGTCAGGAAAAAGGATCCTTGTTACAAGTGATATTCATGGACATTTATCCTATTTAAAAAACATCTTGAAAAAAGTGTCTTTTTCAGATAACGATATTTTATTCATTGTCGGAGACATGATAGAAAAAGGACCTGAAAATTTAGGAGCTTTGCGTTATGTTATGGACCTCTGTAAGCAAAAAAACGTAATCCCGCTCATAGGAAACGTTGATGCTTACCGATTACAATTGATTCATAACTTATCAAAAGAGACTGCAACCGATTTTTACAACTACATTTTGGATTTGAGAAAATGGGTAGGCTCCAGCTTTTACGAGGAGCTTGCAAAAGAATGCGGTTATACAATCAATTCTCCGAAAGATATTTTATTAGCAAAGCAAGATGTTGTTGCTCATTTTAAACCGGAATTTGATTTTATTTCCAATCTTCCTGCCATAGTAGAAACTCAAAATTACATTTTTGTTCACGGCGGCTTGCGTGAAAAAGAGGTGGCAAATAACGAGAACAAAGGGCTTTTTGAGTTGACGAAATTCAATGCTTTTATGACCGCCACCCCTCATACCTTTGATAAATATGTTGTAGTGGGGCATTGGCCGGTAGCGTTATACAGCACCTCTGTGCAACAATTAAATCCGATCATCGACAGAAACAAAAAAATTATTTCCATAGACGGTGGGTGCGGTATCAAAGAGGAGGGGCAACTAAATCTTTTGGTGATACCCGATATCAATTGCTCGGTTGATGAAATTTCATACGTAAGTTATGATGAAAAGCCTACGATCACAGCACTTGACAAACAGGTCGCAAGTGACGATCCGATCCATATTTCATGGTCGAACAACGAAATTATGATTATCGAAAAAGAAGAAGAATTTTCTTACATTAAACATGTGCATAGTGGGAGAAATCTTTATATTCCAAACACATATATAACAAAAGATATCAAATGTTCCGACTATACAGACTATATACTCCCTGTTGAAACAGGAGATACGCTGTCATTGATCTCGAAAACCTCAAAGGGTTGTATTGTAAAGAAAGATGGCGTTGTTGGCTGGTATTGCGGAAAATACGAAAGCAATCAATAAATTAGGTATTACGCAAATCAATGATATCGTTTGCGTAAGCAAACCTTTTTCTGAATCACTTCTTCTGCTTATACAACAACGTTCCCACAAACCGATTACCTCGATCTGTGGGAACGTTTGAATTTATACTTTTTTTGATAAGCACACTCATTTTTGGGCGTGTGCCTGTTCGCTTTTTTGGGGAATTATAGAATCCCTAGCTTTTCGCGAACCAACTGCATGGCTTTTTTGTTGGTCTCGTCGTCGGCTACAAATTCAAAACTGACGGCACCGTCATAGTTTACCGCCCTGAGCGCATCAAAGCAACGGTCAAGCTTGACAGAGCCCTCGCCCATGTCGGCTTCATAGATCCACCTTCCGCCCTTACTGCAAAAATCGGTGTGCTTTCCGTCGATCTCCGTGTCCGAAACCAGATAATCCTTGACGTGTACGTGCTTGATGTCACCGATAAACTCGTCAAAGATCGCATCGGGCGCGACGTCCACAAAGAGAGAATTTCCAAAATCTCCGCACAGACCGACGCGGTGTCCCGCTTGCTTCATTTTTGCAAGGAAGGGCTTGAGCCCTTGAATGCCGTTAAAATACATTCCCTGCGGCTCGTACAGACAAGTCAGTCCGCGAGACGTACAATACGAGGCAATATGCTCGGCATAAGGGAGGATCTTTTGCATGACGTCCTCGTAGGAGGGGGCGTCTGCGGGAAGCGTAAGAACGGGAACGATGGTGTGATGAAAGAGCTTGGATCCAATGGCGGCGGCAAAATCAATATGCGCAAAGAGCGCTTTTTCGGTTGCCGTAGGATCGTCGCACAAAAGCTGTACTCCCACCGAATAGCACGACACGCCCAAACCGTAGCGGTCAAGGAGTGCCTTAACGTCCTTGGCTTCTCCAAGCGTGGGCAAAATCGAGTCTCCCATCCTGCAGGTGTCCAAAAATTCCACCGCATCAAAGCCGAGGTCTACGCTGTGACGGACGGCGTATTCCAATCCGTGCGACAGTACGTCGGCTTGAAAGGTGTTGTAGTTTGTAAGCTTTATCATGGTGTGTTCTCTTTAGATTCTTTCAAAATTTTCAAACGTGCCAAAAAGGGTGCTCAGGGGTTCCAGACCTCCGGTGGCATCGGGCGTGCGCAGAGCGGCAATTGCCGCGGTCTGGGCATATTCCAAAATTTCACGGTCGCTCTTTCCTTGATCGATTGCAATCAAGGCACCCGAGCAAAAGGCGTCGCCCGCGCCTGTTGTACCCTTGATAAAGCCTGCGGGCAAACGGTAGGAGGGGAGAGAGATGCAATCGGTTACACTCGCGCAAATACCAAGCGCGGGGGTGTGAATGATCACGCGCTCCCGTACACCCATGTCAAGCAGCTTTTTTGCAATGCGAGGGAGATTCTCCTCGGTCGGCTCCATTCCGCAAAGCTTTCCTGCCTCCAGCTCGTTTACGATCAGATTATCAACATAAGGCAAGCAAGGAATGACTGCGGTGTAACGGTCGGAATTTTCGCTGACAAGGTCAATGGAGGTCTTGATTCCGCGTGCTTGTGCCTCCTTTAAAATGCGCAAGCCGTCACCGCAGTCCACCTTTTCCAAAAGCAGAAAATAGCCGAGGTGAAGCATTTTGCAGGTGAGGGAATCCCAATCAATGTCGTCGTATCCAAAGGCGGCACTTCCACCGGGGTAGGTAAAGAAGGTGCGCTGACCTCCCGTGATGCTCATGACGTCGGTAAAGCTGGTTACCTCACCGCAGGCGACGCGGACACCCGAGGTGTCCACGTCGTTGTTCTGCAGTGCCTTCAAAACAAAGTCTCCCTGCTCGTCGTTTCCAACCTTGCCGATGGCAAAGACGGAAAGCGAGGGGCAAAGCTTTTACAGGCCGATACCGTTGTTGGGAACAAGTCCTCCCACCGCCTGCGTGATCGAGCGGATTTGTGTCAGCTCTCCTGCCTTGGGATAAGCGGAGATCGTATAGATCTTATCTACAAGGATCGATCCCGCAACGGCAATTCCACTGCGTTCCTTCATATCAGTTACACTCTGCTACCAGAGGACCTGCAAGCTCGTTCAAGAAGAAGAGCTTACCGGGAAGGGTGGGGATGTAGGTGGAGGTGATCCAAGGCGTCTTGCCGTAGCGGAGCGTCATCCAAAGAGACATGCCCTGCCACTGCATACCTCTGCCGAGAGTGCCGTCGGCACCGCCGATGGCGTAGTCAGCCTGCAAAAAGAGTCCGGGGCCGATGGTGTTGGCGCGGCAGGGAACCAACGTGGTTCTCGACTTAAAGCTGGTCAGCGCGTTCTGCTCCACGGTCAGCGGATGGATCTTTGCGGCAATGCGGTAGGGTGCCTTTTCCCATTCCTCTGCGGTTGCGTAATCGGCGGCAAAGGTGGGCTCCCAGAATGCGATGTGGCACATACGGCCAATGCCGTAGACCAATACCAGCTTTGCACCCTCTGCCTTGAGTGCGGCGATCTTTTCGGGGTAAGTAGGCAGATTTTGCTTGGTTGCAAAGTTGCGGTGATCCTTGGGAACGGTCAATTCACCCAGAGGATTGAAGAGTGCCTGCTCCATGGCGTATTGGAAGGCACCCGTGTTATCGGGAGCCAGCGTATTACCCTCGGCATCTGCCCACTCGTCCATGTTAAAGGTGTAGACGTGCTCGCAGGAGACGCTCCATGCTTTGAGGAAATAGACCACCCATTTGTACATTCCCATAGGACCTACGGGCAGAATGAATGCGATCTTTTCGCCTCCGTCCTTGGCAAGCTTGATCTGCAAAGCGATCTCATGACCCATATAGGTGTCAAAATCGCCCAAGGCGTTGCAGGGAATGGGCGTAAAGTCGGGGTTCCAATAGCTCTGTCTTTCGGTGATCTTTTCGGGAGAGTCGATGCAGGCATCGATCTTTGCAAAATCCCAGCCGGCGGGATAACAGCCCTCCAATGCGGAGCCCTTGACGGTATCGTTAAAATTCATGATGTTTGTTACGCAGACGGGTGTCTGCGATCTCCTTTCTGTTTTGTTTTTTATGTTGAATGTTTTATATCAATTAAGGTAAGAGACGCTTGGTGGTTCCCTTGAGATATGCCTGACACATACGGAACGCCTCGGCGTAATCAGCGCCGCACTGATAGCCGCGATAACGGCAGCAGGTTTTGACCATATCGGGGAAGTCGATGTTATCATGGTCGCGCATCCAAACCACCTGCGATTCATGGCATTCCAGCATCGCAAGCTTTTGGTCGATCTGCTCGGAAACGTCAACAAACTCGGTGGGAACAAAATTGACCCCTGCAAGGTTGTCCATGTAGTAAATGGGAACAAGACGGGCAGGCGTGTCAACGCCCGACTGATAATGCGGAACGGTTGCCGCAAAGCTTGCATCAAAGACCAGACGTGAGGTTGCGGTGTGGTCGGGCATGTAGTCGTTGGGATCGTGCGTAATGATAAAGTCGGGGTTGACTTGGCGGATCACGTCAACCACCTTGTCGCGTGCCTCGCGGTTTTCGGAGTAGATGTCCACGTCGTGAAATCCTCCCCAAATAACCTCAAAGCCCGCCATGTCGCCGCTGCGCTTCGCCTCGCCCGCACGGATTGTGGCAAGCTCCTCGGGTTGAATGATCTCGTGTCCGAGGTCGCCGTTGCAAAGATGGCAAACGACTACACGGTCACCGCGTGCCTTGCATTTGAGCAGTGTTCCCGCACAGTTGATCTCCATGTCGTCGGGATGTGTGGTAATGGCAAGAACAGTATACATTTCTTATCCTCCTCAAAAAAATCAGGGTTTGTTTAAAAACTTTTTGGTTTTGGTTGCAATTGGTCAAAAAATATGCTACAATATATGCATCGCACATCTTCTATTTTATGATACATGATTTTGCTCTTTTTTTCCATACCAAATCATACGCAAAACTTGCACTATCTTCCGATTTTTTGAAAAGCGAGGAAAATTTATGTCAAATCAAGCCTACGTTAAGGTGTCTCTAAAAAATACACTCCAGGTCACGCGCGTGGCGACCATTCTTTGCTACGAGCTTTCTCCCTCTTTCTTTACCAAAGGCGAGGCACACGATTTTTGGGAGCTTGTTTACGTGGATCGCGGTGAATTGAGCGTGCGTGCGGGCGAGCGACGCTATCGCCTGCGTCAGGGGGAGATCACCTTTCATCAGCCCAACGAATTTCACGGCGTGGAGTGTGACGGCGTGTCGGGCGCCTCGGTGTTTATTATGACCTTTGATTGCCGTTCTCCTGCCATGCGATTCTTTTGCGGACGAACCGTAAAGCCCTCGGCAGAGCTTCGTTCACTGATCAAGCGGCTGATTGAGGAAAGCACCGCAACCTTTTTGCCGTCGGTCTATCCGCTCAAGCTTCGTTCCGATGCCCCCGTGGGGGGACAGCAGCTGATCCGTTTGTATTTGGAGGAGCTGCTCCTGCGTTTGATCCGCAGTGCGGAAGAGAGCGGTGAGGACGGTACGGGGGTGTTTGTGCGCGAGTCGGCAGGAGATACCACGGCACAAAGAATTTGTACTTATCTTTCCGCCCATCTTTATGACCGCATCACGCTGGATATGCTTTCGGAGGTCTTTCACTTTGGCAAAAGCCGCCTGTGCGAGTTGTTCAAGGCAAGCACGGGTGACAGTGTGATGCACTATTACCTTGGATTGAAGATCTCCGAGGCAAAGCGCCTGCTCAAGCAAAAGCGACTCACCGTCAGCGAGATTTCCGAAAGACTTGGTTTTGAAAGCCCTGCCTATTTTTCGCGTTGCTTTCGCAAGCACGTGGGAATGCCCCCCTCGGCATATCGCGATCTTTTGATCCATGATTCTGCGGTTTACATGGAGCGAGAGGAACCGATTTTAAAGCAACTTTGAAGATTTGCAAAAGGAAATTTTTGAAATTCGAAAAAAACAGTTGACACGGTCAAAAAAATATGCTATACTTATTTGTGTAAACCGTTGATGCGGAGATAACGTTGGGTACAGACCACACAGAGAGCCCGTGAGGATGAGAGTCGGGTTGGCACTGCCTTACAAATGGACCGCGGAGGGTGCAGTCAAAGGGAGGGGATCCTTCCGAGTATTCTGCAACGTGAGGCATACGTCAGTTGTCGGGGATATGCTTGGTATCTCAAAAAGAGCGTGCTTTTTGGCACGAAGCAAGGTGGCACCGCGGATCATAGATGTTCCGTCCTTGACAGAAGTATCATTCTGTCAGGGACTTTTTGTTTTCTGACCTTACGGGGGGGTTCAATTGAAGCCGGGAAAACGATGGCGACGCTTTGAGATTGATCAAAGGCTTACCTTAATACAAACAAACGAATTTTTGGAGGATTGATATATATGAAATACAGCGGCGTTGATTTTAACACTTATTTTGCAAATTATCCCGATCAAAACGGTTTTTTCGGTAAATACGGCGGCTCTTTTGTTACTCCCGAATTACAGCGAGCGATGAACGAGATCACCACGGCGTACTATTCGATCTGTCAATCGCGCAAATTTATTGCCGAGCTACGCAGAATCCGCAAGGAATTCCAGGGCAGACCTACGCCCGTAACGCACTTAGAGCGGCTTTCCGATGCGATGGGCGGCAGAGTTCAGCTTTACGCCAAGCGCGAGGATCTCGATCACACGGGTGCGCATAAGCTTAACCATTGCATGGGGGAAGGACTGCTTGCTAAGTATATGGGCAAAAAGAAGGTCATTGCCGAAACGGGTGCAGGACAGCATGGCGTAGCACTTGCCACCGCAGCGGCGTACTTTGGATTGGAGTGCGACATTTATATGGGGTCGGTTGACATCAAAAAGCAAGCGCCCAACGTGGCACGTATGAAGATCCTCGGCGCAAATGTGATCGAGGTGACCGAGGGGCTTCAGACCTTAAAGGAAGCTGTGGATGCCGCCTTTGCCGCCTACTGCCGTGAATATGAGAACGCCATTTACTGTATCGGTTCTGTGTTGGGACCACACCCCTTTCCCATGATGGTGCGTGATTTTCAGAGTGTGGTGGGAATTGAAGCGAGAGAGCAATTCATTGACATGACGGGGCATCTTCCCAGTGCCATCGTTGCCTGCGTGGGCGGTGGCTCCAATGCGGCGGGACTGTTTGCGGGATTTTTAAACGATCCCGTTGAGATCTACGGCATTGAGCCGCTTGGCAGAGGTCCTAAGCTTGGCGATCATGCGGCAAGCTTAAAATACGGCACCGAGGGTGTGATGCACGGCTTTAACAGCATCATGCTCAAGGAT
The DNA here is from genome assembly GCA_017624395.1 of Clostridia bacterium. Classification (GTDB taxonomy): domain Bacteria; phylum Bacillota; class Clostridia; order Oscillospirales; family CAG-272; genus UMGS1865. Next base: position 17,873 of record JAGANE010000251.1, on the reverse strand, counting down.
GAAAACGGAGAGCCTGCCCCCGTGTATTCGGTGGCAAGCGGATTGGATTATCCCTCCTCGGGGCCCGAGCACGCTTTTTTGCAGGAGATTGGCAGAGTCAAATACGACGTGATCGATGATGAAGAGACCATTGACGCCTTTTACAAGCTTTCGCGCATGGAGGGGATCATTCCCGCCATTGAGAGCGCTCATGCCGTTGCTTACGGAATGAAGCTTGCAAAAACGATGGAGCATGGCTCGGTGCTGATCAATCTTTCGGGCAGAGGCGACAAGGATATGGATTACGTCATTGAAAAATACGGGATCAGATCATAAAAGATATTTTGTAAGGAGAGGGAAGTATGCGTCTTTCACAAATTGGGGAAAAGGAGCTTTTGGAGCTGACCGTGGCACAAAAGACCGCCATCGTTTACGGAGGAACCGAGGACGGCGGAAGGCAGGGTGAGGTCGCTCTGTTGCTTGGCTCACGTCCCAAGTATTGGCAGGAGCGTGCCGCGGCTGCGGCAAGGCTTTATCATGAAAAGCGTGTGCGCTATATCATGCCGTCGGGCGGAGTTATTTGGGAATATGAAGGGGAGGAGATGACCGAATCGGAGGGCTTGTCGCGCCTTTTGCGTGGGGCAGGGGTTCCCGATGAAGCAATTCTTTCCGAGAACGAAGCACGCACCACACCCGAAAATATGATCTTTGGTACGTTGCAGATTGTCCGAAGGCTTCATCTTTACAGCGTGCATCACGTGATTGTGGTCACCTCTCCCTGGCACCTGCGCCGAGGTCTTGCGTTGGCAGGTTGTTATCTTCCCCGAACGCTTACTGTTTCGGGGTGTCCTGCAGTATCCTCGGATGGCTCACGGGAGCATTGGTTTGAGAGTGCGGCAATGACCGAGCGTGTGGATACCGAGATCGCACTGCTCAAAAAATTGATCGATCGGGGTATCATAGAAGATATAGAATTTTGATCCTTTTCTGTTTTTTGAGAGGAATGACGGATCGCGGCGGAATTTGACGGCAAAAAAATTCTTGACATATGATGCTTTCTGTGATATAATAAAAAAAAAGGGGTTATGACTATGCCAACCGAAAATTCTTACAAAATCCGCACCAATCATCGCAATCTCTTTTTGAGAGTCTCCAAGGGACACTTTGCAACCAGCCATAGCCATATCAATTATTATATTGATGTGACCACGCAAAAAACGCGTCTTTCCGAGGCGACCGCCGTGGCAAAGGAGCTGGTGACCTATTACAACCACAGCACCATTGTGGATACCATTTTGTGTTTGGACGGAACCGAGGTCATCGGTGCCTGCCTTGCCAATGAACTGACGCGTGCCGATTTTGTCAATCTCAATGCACACCAAACCATTTACGTCGTTACCCCCGAGCATACGTCGGGAAGTCAGCTGTTCTTCCGTGATAATATCGTTCCCATGATCGAGGGCAAGCACGTGCTGATCCTTGCGGCATCGGTTACTACGGGATACACCGCACAATCGGCAATTGAGGCGGTCAAGTATTACAATGGACATATTGCAGGCGTTGCAGCAATTTTTGCAACGGTGGAGCAGTGTGCTGAGTACCCCGTCCGTGCTATCTTCAATCCGACCAAAAACCTGCAGGATTTTGAGAGCTATGCCTCACATGAATGTCCCTTGTGCCGTCGGGGAGAAAAAATTGATGCCTTGGTAAACAGCTTTGGATATTCCAAGCTTTAATATTTGGCTGATATGAATTTTGAATGGATGCCGCGAGTTTCTCGCGACATCCATTTTTTATAGGATTGTAAATATCAAATTTTTTAGTTTTTTGGTTTTGATTGACTTTGATCAAAAATATCAAAAATTAAGCCAATTTTATCAATATTTTATCAATGTAACCGATAACACTTGAAAACTTTTTTCGTTTATGGTAGAATATTTTTTGGAATTCTTTTCTATATAAAAGCCTTTTGAAAATAATAGCAAAGGAGCTGTAGGCATGAGTGAGAATGAGTTTTCTTACGTAGAGGTTGACAAAAATCTCATCGTTACCGCATCGATCCGCGATGTGGATCTTCACATGTACGATGTTCGTCGTGCTCCGTTTGAGCTTTACGGAATGTACCGCCCCGAGGACGAGGAATGGTTTGTCCGTATGCCTGAGGAAGCGGCGGCTTCTGTCAGCGAGGGCGTTCTCCGTCTTTCCAATGAGCCAACGGGGGGAAGGATCCGTTTTTCCACAAATTCACCTTGCGTTGCCATTCGCGCCGAGATGTGTGCGGTTGGGTATGGCTCGCATTATCCCTTGATGGAGGCGGGCGCGTTTGATCTTTACGTCGATACGCCCGAGGGCTCGCACTTTGAGCGCCCCTTTACACCGCCCTACGGTATGAAGGAGGGCTACGAGCAGATCATCAAGTTCCGCACCGCAGAGGAAAGATTTTTGACCATCAATTTCCCCGTCCACGCACGTGTCAAAAACGTGTGGGTGGGAGTTGCACCCGGCTCCACGCTTGGCAAGGGCTTGCCGTATTCCAATCAAAAGCCCGTTGTTTTTTACGGCTCGTCGATCACACACGGCACGGGTACCACGCGTCCGGGTCTTACCTATTCCAACCGTCTGTCGCGCCGCTTCAATCTCAATATTTACAATCTCGGATTTTCGGGGCAGTGCAAGGGAGAGCCCGCTATGGCGGAATATCTTGCAGGGCTGGATATGGCGGCGTTGGTTCTTGATTACGACCATAACGCTCCCACACCCGAATATCTGGAGGAGACGCACAAGGCACTGTTTGACCGTATCCGTCAATCGCACCCCGCACTTCCCGTGATCATGCTGACACGCCCCAACGTTTATCCCGAGTCTGTAACGGCAAAGCGCGCACGTGACGTGATTTACAAGACCTACGCCGATGCAAAGGCGGCAGGCGACGAAAACGTTTACTTTGTGGACGGAAGTGAATATATGAAGCCCTTTGGCTACGATGATGGTATTTTGGACGGGGTTCACCCCAACGATCTTGGTTATCACGCCATGGTGGAAGCCATCTGTCCTCATATGGCACAGATCGTTGCCAAGAGCAAGGATTTTCAAAAATGAAAAAGAGATACGTAGTTTATCCCGTCGGTGTTGATGACGTGGAAAAGGAAAAATACGCCAACGGAGGGCTGGATCCCGAGGTGGTGTTGGCAAAAAGGATTGCCGAGCGGCTTTCGGGAGCTACGGTCACAAATGACATCAAGCCTCACAAGCACGAGATTTTGATTGGCAATACACGCCGCGCCGAAACGCGAGAGGCACTGGCACGCCTTGCCTACAATCAATATGGTATTTTTTGCTTTGGCGACCGCATCGCCGTGGTGGGACATTGCGTGGCGGCAACCATGAGGGCGGCGGAAAAATTCCTCGCCATGGATTCTTTGGAGCTGACCGACGGATGTTCGTTGGTGGAGACGGTTGAGGAATGGATCGTTGATTTTCCACGCTTTGCGGCAGGGAAATATCTTGGAATGAGCGATTGCTCACACGACCGTGTGGAATGGGTGTGGGGGCGTGTCGGTCTCTCTGCGCTGGAGGATTATCTTGCGTGTCTTTTGCAAAACGGGTATGAAAGTATTTTTCAAAACCTCCGAGACGGCAATCGCGCATACCGTTTTGTAAAGGGAAGTCATTTTTTGTCATTGCTTTATCTTCGCGCCACGCATACGCTGCGCGTAGTGAGCGGATCCTTGGAAAAGACCTCGGTCGTCGAGCCGTGGGCGTTGGATGATTCCTTGAATGCGCCCGTCACCTTGACGCAAATGGCGTTGGATTATTTTGGCGGCTCGTTTGGTATGTGTTACATCCTGACCTTGGAGGACGGCTCCTTTGTGATCATTGACGGCGGTCAGGTGCGCGTTGCGGGCGGACAGCCCAAAACCTACGATTATCTGCGGCTCTATACGCTTCTTTGTGAATTGAACAAGCGTCCCGACGGCGAGATCGTGGTCTCCGCATGGTTGATGACACACGAGCATGCCGACCATTTTAACGTTTTTTATTGGTTTTGCCGTTTTTGTCATGATTTTGGCAAAAAGGTTACCGTCAAGCGTTATTGCGATTGCTCCTGCAGCGATGCCGTTTCCTTCAACGCCAAAAATCCCGACTATCCCACCACGCGCGGACGTCTTGCCAAGGCACGTGAGTGGATCGGTGGCTTTGATACCGTTACGTTGCACACGGGGGATCGGTTTTCCTTTGGTGAGCTTGACTTTGAGATCCTTTATACGGTGGACAATCTGTTTCCACAGCGCCTGCATTATTTCAACGATTCGTCGTTTGTTGCCCGTATGACCTATCGTGGTCAGACCACTATGTGGCTGGGGGATATTTGCACCGCACCATCGCAATTCTTACGTACGCATTGGAGCAAAAAGACACTCAAAAGCGAGATCGTTCAACTGGCGCACCACGGACTCAACGGGGCAGAGGAGGAGCTTTACTGCCTGATGGAGGGCAAGGTTCTTTTGTGGTCCTTGCGCGATCAATTGGTCAAGAATAATATTGAAAATCCCGTGGAGGATCATCACCGCCTTGCACGAAAGCTTTATTACGAGATGGGGGCTGAGGAGATCCTTTTGCACACACGGCACAACGATACGCTCCCCCTTCCGTACGTTGTAGGAAAAAGTGAACGCGTAAAGAGATAAAAAAGTTGACATTTGTTTTTTTATATGATATAATTTTAGTAAATTCATCCTGAATACAAATTTTTTTCGTTATGCCGCACCGATTTTTTTCTCTGCGGCATCGTGTTATCCTAATTATGTAACCGATTACACACAAAAATGGAACAACAAAAAATAAATAAAAAAGGAGAATTTCCATGAAAAAGAGAACCTCAATTCTGTGTCTTCTGTTGGCAATTCTGATGCTGCTTCCATTGCTTGCCGCATGTGACAAGGACAGCACCAAGACCCCTGAAAGCACCACCCAAGCGCCGCAAAACGGCGAGACGGTGGAGGATCCCTATCTTGACGACCTTGGCAGCTTTGACTTTAACGGTGACACCGTAAACGTACTCAGCGTGACAAGCACCGACGGCACCTACACGCTGTTTGACACCGAGGAGCTGGGAGGTACCGTTCTCGACGACTCTCTTTACGAGAGGAACCGTGAAATTGAGGAGCGCTTCAACCTTTATTTTGAGGCATCGGAGACCTCCTATAAGGGCTGTAACGATCAGCTTTCCAAGCAGGCACTCGGCGGTACGGGGGAGAATGATTTTGATATGATCATGCTCATCAACCGCGATGCTTACTCCGCGGCATTGAGAAACGAGCTTTTGCCCGTCAGCAAAATGAAGTACATCGACCAGAGCAAGGATTATTACCTCAAGGACATCAACGATGCGATGACCTTTAACGGCTATCAGTTCCTGTGCTACACCGAGGAGTCTCTTTACACCTTCCAGCGCTCCACCTGTATTGCATACAATAAGCAGGTTGCCACCGACCGTGGTATGGGGAACTTTTATTCCATGGTAAAGAACGATGCATGGACGTTTGAGGAAATGTTCAAGCAAATGGAAACGGTAACAGAGGTCAATCAGGACAATGAGGTAACCTTTTACGGCTTGTACGGTCACGGCGACTATCTGTTTTCCACCTTCTACGCCGCCGCGGGCGAAAATTACGTGACCAAGACCGAGGATAAGCTGGTGTTCAGTGCGGCATCCAACGCCAAGATGGATAGCATTACCACCACGGTTCTTGATAAGATCGATTTTAATTATATGGGCTACGATTACGATTACAGTGCTCCCGACGATTGCTACAATGTGTTTAAGGAGGGCGATAGCCTGTTTGTGGGTACCGTGGTTGGTAAGCTGCTTCTGCTCAAGGATATTGAGGGCTGGGATTACGGCGTTTTGCCTTGGCCCAAGTACAACGAGGAGCAAAGCCGTTACTATACCCGCGTGGTTGATGCTTGGCTGCACGTCGTACCCTACAACCACACCAACCCCGATATGATGAGCGTTCTGATCGAGGCACTTGCCGCAGGAAGCTCCAAGTACGTGTTCCCCGCATTCTACGATATTCAGATCAAGGGAAGATCCCTGCGTGATCCCGAATCGGTAGAAATGCTGGAGATCGTCAGAAACACACGTGTTATCGACTGGGGCGGTACTGTATTTGCAACGAGCATTCGTTCTGCTGTGGAAAAGCAGACCTTTGTTGACAGAAGCAAGACCTTGTTTGGTGTTTGCAATACCATCAACACAATTGTTGCCAGCCTGATGGGAGAGGCAAGAGCCAAGGCTCGTGATCTTGCTGCCGTCAACAATACGTAAGGAATATCGACATGATGAATCAAAAAATTCGTATACTTTCCTTGATTTTGACACTCTGCCTTTTGCTGTCGGCACTGATCCTGCCCGTGGCTTCGGCAGAGAGCAAGCCGAGTGAGGCAACGTCAAACTATTCCAAGGTGACCTACCATCGCACCACCAATCCCGAGTCCAAGCCCTTTGGGGCTTGGAGGGTAGGGAAGAACACCGATACGGTGATCTATCTTTCCGATCTCACCTGGGAGAGCAGTGAATGCACCTATGATTCAACCAAAGGTGCCTATAAAACGGCATTCCCCGATGATGAATACAACGCCAACGACGGTGAGGAGAAGGATGGAGTAACGCTTGGACAAACCTTTCAATATAAAAAAGCGTTAGGGGTGCATCCCAAAAGCAATACTGCCCCCGGCTTTGTGATCTACGATCTATCCACGCTTGACTGTGACCGTTTTTACGCCACGGTAGGCTTGACCAATTTTGCATCCGAGGGTGTTATTTTTGAGGTTTTGGCAGATTACGGTAACGGAACCTTTGTTTCCATTGCCTCGTCAGACGTGCTTGCTTCCTACTCCATGGGTGAATTTGACGTGGAGCTTACGGGCGTCAAGCGGCTTAAGCTTTCGGTTTGGGCAAACGTGTCAAGCGCCTCCTCGGGCTGCGTATGGGCAAATGCTTGTGTGTTCAAGGCGGATGCAACGGCACAAAAGCCCGATTATTCCAAGGTGAACAGCGCAACGGGCATTTTGCTGTCGGCAACCGAGGCTGCAGCCCTGACCGATACAACGTTTACCTTTGACCTCGCTAAGAGCTACACCATTGCGTACAGTAACACCTTGGACGACACAACGGGGGACGGAAAATTCCGTTATAACGGCAACAATTATGACTACGCGGTCGATCTTGCGCACCAAATCAAGGATGCACTGATTGCGCTTGGCGTGACCGACGTGACCGTTTCTACCGATGCAGATACGACAAAAAATGCCGATATCCTTGTCGGCTTTACTGCTTATGAGGCAAGCTCCAAGTATCTTCTTGCGCTTGCACCCAACCAATACGGCGTTGCTGTTGTGGACGGCAAAATGGTGATTGGCGGGTGGAGTACGGCGGCAGATATGATGGCAGGGAAGTGGTTGCTTGAAAATCTCAAGCTTTCCATGACGTTGGGCGCATCTACGGTGCAACCGAATTCCAACTGGATCGCTGCCCCTGCGGTTTTGGGCGCAACCCTTGCGGGTGTGTCCGAGTGCTACGGTGACGGACTGCTACATTACTACAAGAACGCGAGCCTTGCCGCGTTTGAGGCTTACTGCACAGGTCTGAAAAACAGCGGCTATGCGGAGGTTTTTTCCAATGCCATGCCCTCCAATACCAACGGCGAAAATAACGAATACCGTATGCTCCAAAATGCCGAGACGGGCGTGCGGATCTACACCTATTACGTTCCCGATGAAAATGCGATCCGTGTGATTACCGAGTCGGTTGAGGGCGTTTCTGTTCCCGCCAGTGCCGACAGTGTCACACGCCTCGCTCCCATTTCCATCACGCAAATGCAATTGGATTATGCAACCAATGCAGGCGGTATGGGCTACGTGGTGACCTTGGAGGACGGCTCCTTCTTCCTGATCGATAGCGGTAGCACGAGTGACGCAAATCAGGATCATGTCCGTCTTTGGAATCTTCTTCACAAGCTGAACATCCGTCCCGACGGTGAGATCGTGATCCGCGGATGGTTCCTCACCCACGAGCATGATGACCACATTATGGTTATGCGCAGATTTTGCGAGAATTATGGATCGGGAGTGACACTGGAAAATATTTATATTTGTGCCGTTCCCGAATCGGTGGCGTACAATTCCAAAAATCCCGCTTACCATCTTTTGAAGGGGAAAGTGGAAACCTCAATTGCCGATGCGCACGGTGCAAAAAATATCGTTTCCCTGCATTCGGGAATGAAATTCTCGCTTTACGGACTTGAACTTGAAGTGCTTTATACCGTAGAGGATCTCTACCCCAACACGTTGCATTATTTTAACAATGCTTCTACGGTCGTGCGCCTTTCCACGGGCACCGATACCCAAAGTACGGATGACGATTATCGCGTGCTGATCACGGGTGACATTTTTACGGATGCCTGCGAGATGATGACAACAAGATATCCCGCAAGTGTTCTGGCGGCGGATATGGTACAGGTGGCGCACCACGGCAATCAGGGAGCTACCGAGGCATTTTACGAGGCGGTGATCGGAGAAAACGACGGTGTGGTGGCACTTTGGCCCACAAGTCAAACGCTTTACGATCTCTTTTTGTCCGACGGCTTGCAAACTTCTTACGGTTGTGTTGACAAGGCTTTGGCACAAAAGACCGCCGAGTATCACGTCAACAGTGATGCAAGCTTCCGCTTTGTGCTTCCTTACGATCCAACAACGCAGGATGCAGAGACGCTGACTCTGACCGAAGCTGGTCTTCCCGAAAAGGTGACCTTGCGTGCAGAGGATTATACCATGAATGCCATCTCGTCTGTAACCGACATTTCCTCGCGCAATCCGATCTATCTTTCTGATCTTCCGTACAGCGGTACCACCAACAATGGCTCTTTGCCTGCCAAGGATGATGAGTACAAGGGCACCGCAGCAAACGGTATTACCGTCAACGGTACCTCGCTGACCTTTGCAAAGGGGATTGGGACACATCCGCTTTCCAATAAGGCTGCCGAATTGGTGGTGGATCTTTCCGATTTGAATATTGATAGCTTTTATGCGGTGCTTGTCATGACGGGTGGTAGTACCACAGGAGTTGTGGGGGAGATCCTTGCCGACTACGGTGACGGTAACGGCTACGTCAGCCTTTTGACCACTACGGCGGTAAGCAGTGCGGCAAACGGTACAAAAATGTTGGAGATTTCCATTAGCGGGCGTTTGGTCGGAGCAAAGCTTTTAAAGCTGAACGTTTTGGGCGTGAGCGGAAACTCCGCCTGCGCTTGCGCTTGGGCAAATGCCGCCGTTTACAGCAGTGACCAAAACCCCGCGCCTACACTTGAATTTTATCAGACGATGAAAGGCGAGAACGGAACCTATCATGCAAGATTGGTTGCGGCACTTGACCGTGTGGATCTTTCGGATCTCTGCTTTGCTGTTACCTATGCAGACGTTACCGTGGATATTCCCGTGAGTAAGGTTTACGAATCTATCAAAGCGGACTGTTCGGCATTCGGTGGCTATGCCGATGCTGTGATCTCCGCCGAGGATCTTGGAATGAAATACGTGGTGGTGATTGTGATCACCGATATTCCAACCGATGTTGCCCCGACGTTTGAGATCACCGCCACCTGTATGGACGGAGAGGATGCGTGTAGCCGAAAGACCACGGTCACGGTACAATACACGGCACAAGGAGAATGATCATGAAGCTTTATATTTCACCCATGCTTACGGTGCTTTGCGTGGCAGAGGAGGATTTGATCCGCACCTCTCCACTGTCGGTGGGCGAGGGACAGGACGAGATCAAGGTCTCGTTTGACCGCTTTACCAAGTAAGCTCCCTTGAAATAACAGAAAGGACTGTTACATATGAAATTGAGAAAAATGCTGCTTCTGTTGCTTTCGCTAAGCATTTTGACGGTTGTCTGCATACTTCCCGCCTTCGCGGCAACTGCCAATATCAGCAACCTTAAGCGCGAGCAAACTGCAAATTTTGAACCCATCGTATATGATGAGATCACCAACCCCGAGTCCAAGCCTTACGGTAGCTGGCAGGCGGGAAACAATGCCAAGGTCTATCTTTCGGATCTGCCCTTTACGGGAACTGCGGCAGGAGGCAACACCCCTTTCAAGGATGCGCCCTACAAGGGAGAAACGGGAGCGGGGGTTGCAATTTCGCAGGTCCACAAATTTGCCAAGGGCTTTGGCACACATCCTGTGACGGACTACTCTCCGAGTGAGCCGGGATATAGTCAGATCACCGTGGACATTCAAAAATATACCGATCCCAACGGTCAGTACAAGTTCAATCATTTTTATGCCGCGGCAGGACTCACCAACCGCAATTCGGCAGGTGTCTGGTTTATGGTATACGGGGACTACGGAGATGGCAAAGGCTTTGTACAATTGGCTTGCTCTAACAAATCGGTGGTTTATAACTACGGGGAATTTAACGTGGACATTACGGGCGTGCATACGATTTCTCTGATTGTGGTTGCCGATAGCAGCTACAGTTCCAGCGCTTGTGCTTGGGGGGAATGCTCGATCTTTACCAAGGATCCCAATGCCGTCAAGCCCGACTACAGAGAGGTTGATGCGACCATCATCGAGCCTCCCGTCAAACAACCCGTTGAGACGGAAGAAAAGAACACCGATCCTACCCCCGAACCCACACAGGAGGGATGTTCTTCCACGCTTTCGGCAGGGCTTGGTGCTTTGCTGGTCGTGCTTTCGGGAGCCGTTCCGATGATCGGAAAAAGAAAGGAGACCGAACGATGAAAAAAACAATGCTGAAAAGATTGCTTTCGGCGCTCCTGTGCCTGTTGATGCTGCTTGGCGCGTTTGCCTCCTGCAACGGAAACAAAAATACAACCGAGGAGACCACCGTAGCGGAGAATACCGCCGATGACGTCGATCCCAATGCACTCACCTTGGATCATTACCGCATCATTGTCAGCTACAAGATCAAGGACGATCTGCGTGACTCGGCAAGACGTATGGTCTCGCTCCTGCAGGCATATACGGGAAAGGATGTAATGCTTCGTGAGGACGACATTACTGCCGAGGATGCAAGCTACAAGGAGATCCTGATCGGTGCCACCAACCGCGCGGCAAGCGCCGAGTCGCTTGCGGGGATAGAATCGGGTTACGTCATTCAAAACAAGGGAGGCACCATCATTATCAACGGTGTTGACGAGCTTGCTACTGCCGATGCCGTGGAGTATTTTATTCACAATATCATCAGAAAAACAGGTGATCCTCAAGGCACCATCAGCCTTGCAAACGATTTTGTTCTCAAGCAACCCTATACCGACGTAGATCTTAAAAACACGCCCTATACCATCGTTTACAGCGCAACGCTGGACGATTCCGTTGATACCACCTACGCCAATAACGGTATCGATTATGAGGTGCAGCTTGCAATGGATCTGCGCGACCTCTTGATGGATTGCGGTGCCAACGTGACCGTAACCACCGATGCCGCAGCTCCCGTGGCAAACGAGATCCTTTTGGGAAGCACCAATCGCGAGGAAAACACTGCGTTTTTAAAATCGCTTGATTACACGCAATACGGTACGGGATACGTCAACGGAAAGATCGTGATCGCAGGTCACGGTCCTGCCACCACTGCAATGGCAGGAAAGCTTTTTAAAACCATTCTTTCCAAGGGAACCACCGTGTCCTTGGCTCCCGTGGGCGCGCGCTCCAACGGCAATTGGATCCTCTCTCTCCCCGAATATGAGGGCGGTGTTTTGGTCTCGGTTTCCGAGTGCTATTACAACGAGATGCTTTATTACATTGCGGGAACCACGCAGGAGGAATACGAGGCATATGCCGCAAAGCTGGAGGGGCTTGGCTATACCAAGACCTTTGAAAATGAGATCGAGGCAAACTATTTTGATTGCTACGAGACCAAAAAGATCCGTGTGTATATGTCTTATTCCGCCAATGAAAAGGTGACGCGTCTGTTTGTGGGAGATCCCGACGACGTAGAATATCCGCAAAGCTCTACCGAAAAGTACCAAAAGGTGACCGATATGTCGATCACACAGCTCCAATTGGATTATAACACCAATTCGGGCGGTATGGGCTACGTGATGACCTTGGAGGACGGTTCGTTCTTCCTGATCGACAGCGGTAGTACCACAAATGCTTCGGCAGCCTCCAAGGGCTTGACCAACAATGACCGTGTTCGTATCTGGAACACGCTCAACAAGCTCAACAAGCGTCCCGACGGAAAGATCGTGATCCGCGGCTGGCTCATTACTCACTGCCATGCCGACCATATCAACGTTTTCCGCAAATTCTGCGAGGTTTACGGACAAAAGGTAACCATTGAAAAATATTACGAATGTGTCGTGCCTTCGTCGGTTGCCTATAACTCTAAAAACCCCGATTTCCATATGGCGGCGGGACGTGTGGAAAAGGCAAAAAATCAGGTCAAGGGAGGCTTTGATTACGTTGCCTTGCACACGGGAATGAAATTCTATCAGTACGGCTTGAATTTTGAGATTCTCTTTACCATTGAAGATCATTTTCCGTCAAGATTGCATTATTTCAACGATGCTTCCACCGTATTCCGTATGACTGTGCCCGATCAGAGCGACGATGGAAAGTGTCAGGTGCTGATCACGGGTGATCTGTTTACGCAGGGCAGTAAAAAGCTTTTGCAGAGATACACGGCGGCAACGCTTAAAAGCGATATTCTGCAGGTTTCGCACCATGGAAATCAAGGTGCCAGCAAGGCATTTTATCGCACGGTCGCTCCCTCTACCTGCTTCTGGCCTTGCAGCCAATCGTCATTTGAGGAGCTGGTGTCGGGGATTGGAACCACATCCTATTATGTCATTGACCGCTACATTTACACCGAGCTTGGTGTCAAGGAGCATTATACCAACAGCGATTATGCGGTTCAGCTGCCTCTGCCTTACGCTGTGGGCTATGCAAGACGATTTGCTTTGCCCACCACCGATCAATATCCGTAAATAAAAAACGATCCCTTTTTCACGGTGTTGAAGAAGGGATCTCTTTTTCACTCTTGACTTTACATCAAAAACATGCTATAATATGGATATATTGAAAACAAAGGAGTATTTTACGATGAAAAAGCTTGGTATTGTTTTACTTAATTTTTTCTGTGTGCTGATTTTGTTGTTCCTCGTTGTTTGGACGGGATTGCAGATCGCAAAATGCGTGGTTTATCCCGATTATCTTGCAAATCGCAAATTTGAAGAGCAGATTCCGGGACTTTCCGAGGGCTTTGTGCCGCAAGGGCTTTCCTATGATGGCGAGGGCGGCTATCTTCATTCGGGCTACGGTGACGGACATCTCTTAAAGCTGTTTTTGGTGAAGGGAGAGGACGTCAAGCAGGTAACACCCGTGGACGAGGGTGGAAATCCTTGGGAGGGACACGGCGGCGGAATTGCACGCGCGGGCGACTACGTTTACGTGGCGAGCGAATCCAAGCTGATCATCTTCCGTTATGATGATCTGAAAAATGCACAGGACGGTGCAAGCGTGGCATCCATTGGTATTTTCCCCGTGGATACGCAAGCATCCTTCTGCTTTGCTTCGGGCAACTTTATTTACGTTGGCGAGTTTTATCGCGCCGAGGATTATGAAACCAATCCCACGCACCACAAGACCACTCCCGCAGGTGACGATCATAAGGCGTTGGTTTCCTGCTATCTGTTAGATCACAACGGCGCGCTTGCCGAGGAATACCCCTTGTATTCCATCTCCATTCGCGATCAGGTACAGGGCTTTGCGGTTCAGGGAGATACCTTTATTCTTTCATCTTCATGGGGCGTTACCTCGTCCAAGCTTGATTTTTACAAGGGATTGACGAACAAGGGCGAGATGATTGAGGTTTCGGGCAAGAGCGTTCCTCTGTATTATTTGGATTCTGCAACCCATCAAAAAACGGTAGATATGCCTGCCTTTAGCGAGGGACTGACGATTGTGGGAGATCGCGTGGTCATCAGCTTTGAGTCGGCATGCAACAAGTACGTGGTTGGAAAATTCTTCTTTGCCAACCGTTTGGTTTCCTATCCTGTGCAATAAAAAAAGAACCGCTTACCATGCTCGGTAAGCGGTTCTTTTTTGGGATGTATGCCACGCCAATATCGGAGGCATCAATTACATCAATCTTGTAGGCTTTTTGAATTTGGGCAGGAAGAAGAATGCCAACGCAAGCATCATCAACGCACTGATGGCAAAGAGGATCTGTTGGGGATAGACAGCGATACCGAAGAAGGTATTGCCGTTTCCTTCCACATGCGAAACCAAAGCCGAGGCACCCAGCGTGGCGACAAAGCTTAACACACCGCAGATGGCATCCTTGATGCCGAGAATATACCGACGGTCCTCATGATTGACGTAGTCAAGACAGAGATTGGTTCTTCCCGCGTTACTGCCACCCAGAGAAAAAGCGTAACAAAGAGAGAATACAGGGTAGAGGAAGATTGCTGTTTTAGGCGTTGCTACCGTGAAAAAGACGTAGCCTACCGCCAAAACGATCATGCAAAGACGGAGCATGGTTGCCCAGGAGCGTTTGTCTGCCATGCGACCGAGAAAAGGGGAGACCACCGATCGAAAGATTGCATGTGCAATAGCGACCGCTGTGATGTAGGTGTAGGAAAATCCCATGGTTTGCGTCAGATAGACGCTGTAAAAATAAAGAGAGACGTTTGCAATGCCAAACAGCGTATCAAAAACGATGACACGGCGGAGATCGGAGTTGTCAAATACGACGTGTAAGATCTCACCAAAGGTCTTGGAGGGGGCAACCGTTTCGGGCTTTGGTTCCTTGGTCATCAGCATAATGGCAAGGTGCAGAAGCGACAGCACGGTTACGGTAATACAAAAGATGATAAAGCAGGCTTGCATATCGTCCTTTGCCTTGTAGTAGTCCAAGAGAATTCCCGCCACCTGGGAAAAGATCATGCCGCTGATCAAAGAGACGATCTCCTTTTTTGCCGAGAAGATCCCGCGGCAGTTATCCTCCACCAGTGACATCTGCCAGCTGGTACGCGAAGGCGTGAGGTAGTGCTGACAGACGTAAGCCGCAAGCAGCATTCCAATGAATACGGCAATTTTGATCTCCTTGGAGACGTCGATCATCGGCACGCAGTATAGCACGGCAAACAGCAGTTGATTGACCAAATTCAAAATACTGACCCATCGCTTGCAGGGATAGGTGCGTTTGACGCCAAACACCGCAAACAGCTGGACACTGCAGGCAAGAGAAGTAATTGCACTGATAATACCCTGCAAGGATGCCGAAACGTCCATTTCATTCAGGATCGCCGTTAAAAACGTGGAGGTCACGCAAAGTGAAATAAAATACTCAACCGTTGCCTCAACAATCAAAAGCCGACGGCTTCTGCGATTGGGATCAAGCGTGTTTTTTTTCATGATTTTGCCTCTTTTCCATGAGATACGCACATTATAACACATTCATTTCAAAAAAGCAATAGTAAAAAGAAAAAAATCAGCGTTTTTTAAGTCAATATTTATCATGTTTTGCATGAATGGACAATTTGTTTGTATGATTTTAAATTGTTTTTTCGCACAGATTTTAAATTGTTTTTTCGCACAAATGCCTTGCATCGTACCCCAATCTATGGTATAATGATAAAAAGGAATGGGAAAAGATCATCAGTTTATATGAAAGAGGACAAGGATGTTTGATTTTAAAAATAAAATTGCCGTGGTAACGGGCGGTGCAAGAGGGATTGGCAAGTGCATACGCCAAAAATTTGAGGAGGCGGGAGCAACCGTCTGTGTCATTGATTTGCTTGAAAATGACTATTTTGTAGGGGATCTTGCCGACCAAAAAACGCTTGAGCGTTTTGCAAAACGTATTATTGAGGATTACGGTCACGTTGATTATTTGATCAACAATGCCGCGCCCAAAATGTGCGGAATTGAAAACGGGAGCTATGAGGATTTTGAATATGCCTTAAAGGTGGGCGTCACCGCACCGTTTTATCTTTCCAAGCTTCTTGCACCGTATTTTGGTCAAGGGGCGAGTATTGTCAACATATCCTCCTCGCGCGACAGAATGAGCCAGCCGCAAACCGAGAGCTATACGGCGGCAAAGGGGGGCATTTCCGCATTGACCCATGCAATGGCGGTCAGCTTTGCGGGCAGGGTGCGTGTCAATTCGATCTCCCCTGGATGGATCGACAACCGTTACACAGTTTACAATGGCTCCGATGCCACGCAGCAGCCTGCTGGCAGAGTGGGGAATCCCGATGATATTGCCAATATGGTTCTCTATTTATGCTCGGATATGGCGGGCTTTATCACGGGAGAGAATATTTGTATTGACGGGGGCATGACCAAGCTTATGATCTATCACGGCGACTGTGGGTGGACGCTTGATGAAAAGTAAACTATGATAAAATAGATAAAACTGCCGATGAGGAATTCCAAAACCTCATCGGCAGCTTTTATATACCATAAGTTCCAGTCAACGGATCCTTAAAAATCCCAATTTCGGGTGTGAAAAACGTGAAAATCACAAACAGCAGGGCAATGAACGCAAGCGCAACAATTGCCGCTTTTGGTGACCTGCAATGTCGCTCTTGGGTGCGAAAGAGCTTCGTTTCAACAATGTACGCGACGGCGCCGGAGATAAAGAAAATGGCAATGTTCAGCCAATCGGGGGATTTTCCGATCACGCCGTTATAGGTATAAAAGAGGACGGGAATCAGAACAAGACCGAGGAGGGTTCCACACAGCTTTACACACCAAAAGTCCTTGCGATCCCGAAAGAAAAAGCTTTGCACGATGGCAAAAATGAACATTGGCCAAAAAAGCAGCTTCATATGCTCCCAGGTGGATTCGTTCACTCCCGAGAGCGGTGCGATCCATATCGATTCTCCAAGCCATTCGTACAAAAAATGTAAAATCGTTCCTGCGAGCGAGGTAACGGAAAAGCCCATCAGCTGCCAAAGTCCTATCGATCGTTTCATAAAAACCACCTTATTGTAATATGTAAGACAGTATATTCAAATCCGAAGGCTTTTATGTCTAAAAATATTGACAATCATTGCTTAATTTGTTATAATAAGTAAGGCAAAACAAAAGGGTGTCATTCGTGGTAATAATCAAAGCCGTTTCAATATGGCAGAGAGGAAAATGTATGATGACCTATATCCGATAAATTTGTGAGAGGAAGCTGTTATGCGTAAAAATTTTGGAGCCAAAACATGGCTTTATCCAATGCCCGTGTTGATCGTTGCAACCTATGACAAAAACGGTACTCCCAATGCCATGAATGCGGCTTGGGGTGGTGTTTATGATACCAATCAGGTCATGGTTTGTCTTGCGGATGATCATAAGACCACCCAAAATATCAAACAAACGGGAGCATTTACGGTCAGCTTTGCCACGGCAAAGACCGTTGTGCCTTGTGACTATGTTGGGATCGTCTCGGCAAACGACGTTCCCGATAAGCTTGCCAAAGCAGGGCTTCACACTACCAAAAGCGAGTACGTCAACGCGCCGATCATCAACGAGCTGCCTATGACAGTGGAATGTAAGCTCATCAAATTCAATGAGGACGGTATCTGTATTGGTCAGATCGTCAATGTTTCCGCCGACGAGAGCATCCTTGACGGAGAGGGCAGGATCGATGCCAAAAAGCTGGATCCCATCATTTACGACGGTGTCACGCACGCGTATTGGAGCTTTGGAGAAAAGGTTGGGCAGGCGTTTTCGGACGGAAAGAAGATTCAATAAAAACGATTGAGAGCAACTGTAACATATTATATTGACGAAAAAGGAGTAGACATGAAAGCATTAGTAAAAAAATATCCCAAAAGAGGGATATGGTTTGAGGACGTTCCCGAGCCC
>JAGANE010000250.1 GCA_017624395.1 Clostridia bacterium | reverse complement strand
GGGAGATTCCGTGATCAGCGGATGCGTCAATTTGGGAGGTTTGTTGCATTTATGTGTCACACGCGAGTTTGGCGAATCAACGGTCTCCAAAATTCTGGAGCTGGTGGAGCATTCCACGCTGGTCAAATCCAAGGCCGAAAACGCTGTAACCAAGTTTGCGCATTGGTACACGCCCGCCGTTGTGGTGGGTGCGGTTCTCTTGGCGGTGATCCCATCGGTCATCACAGGTCAGTGGCAGCGGTGGTTGCATTCGGCGCTCATCTTTTTGGTGGTGTCCTGCCCCTGCGCATTGGTCATCTCGGTGCCGCTCTCCTATTTTGGGGGCATCGGTGCGGCTTCGCGGCGTGGCGTGCTTGTCAAGGGTGGAAACCGTTTGGAAATGCTTGCAGATGCTCGGACGGTGGTCTTTGATAAGACGGGAACTTTGACCGAGGGAAGCTTTTGTGTTACTGCCGTCCATCCTGCCAACGGTGTGTCGCGCGCCTCGCTGTTACAGCTTTGTAATGCGGCAGAGCGGAACTCCAATCATCCCATTGCGCTTTCTCTGCGCGAGGCGTGTGCAAGAGAGGGGATTGCCGAGCTTCCTGCGACGAAGGCTTGCGAGCTTGCGGGCTTTGGGGTTTGTGCCGAGATCGAGGGTAGACAGATCCTTGTGGGCAATGCGGCGTTGATGCAAAAGGAATCAATTGATTTTTGGGTATCCGATGCGGTGGGAACTGCGGTATACGTTGCCGCGGACGGTGAATTTTTAGGAAGCATCGTGATTTCGGATCGGGTCAAGCAGGACGCAAAAGCTGCCGTGGATGCACTGCGCGCCTGCGGTGTTCGTCACACCGTGATGCTGACGGGGGACCGCGAGGAGAGTGCGCGTGCCGTGGCAGAGGTGGTAGGGATCGACGAATACCGCGCCGCGCTGTTGCCTGCCGACAAGGTCTCCTGTATGGAGCAGTTGTTTGAGGGGCAGGAGGGATCTCTCGTTTTTGTGGGAGACGGTGTCAACGATGCGCCCGTGCTGGCGCGTGCCGACGTGGGCATTGCCATGGGTGCGCTTGGCTCGGATGCCGCCATTGAGGCTGCCGACGTGGTGTTGATGGACGACCGTCCAACGGGGGTTGCCGAGGCGATCCGTATTTCGCGCTTTACCAGGCGCATCGTGCATCAGAATATCGCCTTTGCGCTCACGGTCAAGGCGGCGTTTCTGCTGCTTGGTATTTTTGGCTGGACCAATATGTGGGCGGCGACCTTTGCCGACGTTGGCGTTGCCGTGCTTGCAATTCTCAATGCGATGCGGACGCTCCGATACGGGAGCTCCGAGCTTGAATAATGACACCAAAATTTTTGGAGGATGGACGAATGAAGCTTGAACAAAACTATGATTTTCGAAAGCGGTACTGTACACCGCATCGGCGCATTGCCGATTACAAGGGGAGGGTCCCTAAGGAGAATGAGCTGGAGCTGCGTTCTCCCGTTTTGATCTGCAGTGACGTTGCAAATGAAGTTACAGAGGTTGCGATCAAGGATCTGATTTCGTATCTTAAAACATCATTTGGAATTGCGGCGGCCGTGACCGAAAAAAGCGCGGAGGCGGTGATCCGTATTTCTCTTGCCGATTCCATGGCAGGGGATTACATGGCGCGCCGCATTGTGGTAGACGGTGACGGCGTTGTGATCGAGGGCGCAGATGAAAGAGGCATTGCGCAGGCGATCTATACGCTGGAGGAGCGCATGAACGACGCGCGCGCTCCGTTCCTTTCCTACGGTGAGACCGAGCAACGCCCTTTGTTTGCGCCCCGTATGATCCATTCGGGCTATGGTATGGACGTCTTTCCCGATGAATATATTTCGGTTTGCGCGCATTACGGCTATGATACGTTGCTTTCTTATGTGCGCTCCGTGGAGGATCGTGCCGAGCTTGCCTCGCTTGTCAAGCGTGCCGCCCGTTACGGACTTGACGTTTACGCCTACTGCGCTTTTGAAAATTTTGTCCATCCCGAGGACGAGGGCGCAAAGGAGATCTTTGCCGAGGCTTACGGAGGAATCTTCCGTGATGCACCGGGGCTGAAGGGCATTGTATTTGTCGGTGAATCGGTGGAATTTCCAAGCCGCGATCCTCACGTGGAGTGCAGATCCTACCGCGTGCCTCCCGCCGACGGCATTCCGACGGGTAGACCGACGCCTGGCTGGTGGCCCTGCTATGATTACGCAGAGTGGATCACGATGATCCGTGACAGTGTCCGTGCCGTGACACCCGATGCCGATATTGTTTTTTGGACCTACAATAGGGGCTGTACCCCCAAGGAGGATCGTTTGGCGCTCATTGACCGTTTGCCTACCGATATTTCCCTGCAGGTGACCTTTGAAATGTTTGAGCGGCAATGCTACGGCAATGGCTTTGGCGAGGTCTGTGACTATACAATCTCGTTTTCGGGTCCCGGTCAGTATTTTTTGAGCGAGGCAGAGGCGGCGCACCGTCGCGGAATTCGTCTTTACACGATGGCAAACACGGCGGGAAAAACATGGGATTTTGGTGTGATCCCATACGAGCCGTTTCCGCAAAGATGGCGCGACCGCCACGAAAAGCTGCTGGAGTGCCGTGAAAAATACGGGCTTTGCGGCTTGATGGAGTCGCATCACTACGGCTTTGCCCCCTCCTTTATCGCACGTCTTGCCAATGCGACCTTTACCGAGGGGAGCGAGGACTACCAAACGCGGCTTTGTAAGGTAGCAAAGCGGTTTTCCGAGACCGAATACGAGGAGGTTCTTCAAGCAATTTCGTTGCTTGACGAGTCACAAAAATATTATGTCCCCAGCAGTGAAAATCAATACGGTCCCTACCGCATCGGTCCCTCGTATCCCTTCTGCATTAAGCGTGGCTTGAAAAAGCCGAATGGTCCCGATGCTGTTTACGGCAACGGTATTTATGATACGTTGTTGATACGCCGTGAAAATATGCGTCGCGATCCCTACAGTCTGCGCTTGCGTGATGAATTGCGTATGCACAAGGAGGCACTCCTGCTTTCCAAGCAGGCATTGAATTGCTTCAAGCACATCAAAAACAAAAACGTTGAGCTGCAACGCCTGATCAATATGGTGGAGTTTATTGTCCGTTGCCACATGACCGCAGTCAATTACAAGGAGTTTTATCTTCAAACCATCAGGATGCTCAACGAGGTCACTCGCGAGGGTGTCAAAAGATGTGCCAAGCAGATTGAGCGGATTGCTCTGCGTGAAATTGAAAATGCCAAGGCGACGATCCCGCTGGTACAACGCGATTCCTCTCTTGGCTATGAGCCTTCGATGGGCTATCAGACCGACGAGGCGGGAATTCGTTGGAAGCTGAAGCAGATGGACTATATGCTCAACAGCGAGTTGCCGATCTATATTGATTTTTAATAACAGAAAATGGGGCGTCTCAAGCAGAGACGCCCCATAAAGCTTTTTTGTGAAAGGTTTTGGTCAAGCTTTTTCAAAAGCTTGCGAGGTGGAGGGCGCGAAGCCCTCCTCGCCCTCCGCAGAGGGCGAAATTCTCTCCAATGGCGAAAATGCGAGGCGTTTCAAGCTGAGACGCCCCGCATTTCTTTTCAATTTTTGTTGCCAAAGCCTTGGTTGTAAGCATCAATGGCTTCTTGAATGATCTTTTCCGCTTCCTCACGCGCAAACAGTGTTTTGACGGCGGTCTGTTTGTTTTCCAGCTGCTTGTAAACGCTGAAAAAGTGCATGATCTCGTCAAAAATGTGCGGGGGCAGCTCGTCGATCGAGGTGATGCCGAGATAGGTGGGGTCGGAAAAGGGAATGGCAATGATCTTGTCGTCCATCTTTCCACCGTCGATCATGCGCATGACACCAATCGGATAGACGCGGATCAGTGTCATAGGGTAGATCGGCTCGGAGCAAAGCACCAGAACGTCCAACGGGTCTCCGTCGTCGGCATAGGTGCGCGGAATAAAGCCGTAGTTGGCAGGGTAGTGCGTGGAGGTGTAAAGAATACGGTCCAGCTTTAAAAGTCCTGTGTATTTGTCAAGCTCGTACTTGCATTTGCTTCCCTTGGGGATCTCGATCACCGCATTAAAATCGGTGGGGGTGATGGCAGAGGGATCCATATCGTGCCAGATATTCATATGGTAAAATCCTTTCTTGGTTGATTATTTTACGTAGTCAAACTCAAAGTCGTAGATCGACACCGTGTGTCCGTCGCGACAGCCCTTTGCCTCCAAAGCCTCAAACACGCCGCTGTTTTGCAGAACACGTTGGAAGAAATTGAGGGATTCATAATCGTCAAAGTTGATCTGTCCCATCAGATTCTTCAGCCACTCGCCCTCTACATAGAAGGTGTTGTTTTCGCGTCGGATCAGCGTTTCCTTGCCGCCGCCAACGTAGGCATCCTCGGGCTGATATTCTCTCTCGTAGACCTTCATCGGGGGGAGCTCCTTGAGGCGCTCTGCAACAAGGCGTACCATGTCGGAAATTCCTTCTCCCGTTGCGGCGGAGACGTAAAGAAGCTCCCAACCGTTTGCACGGACGTATGCTTCGAACGCATTCACGTCTACAAGCTCGCGATCCAGCGCATCCACCTTGTTGGCAATCAGAATCTGCGGACGCTCCGCAAGTGCTTGGCTGTAGCGGGCAAGCTCGTAATTGATCTTTTGTATATCTTCGACGGGATCTCTCCCCTCAAAGCAGGAAATATCTACCACGTGCAAAAGAAGTCTGCAACGGTCTACGTGACGCAAAAAGGCATGGCCGAGACCTGCACCGTCGGCGGCCCCCTCGATCAGTCCGGGAATGTCCGCTGCCACAAATCCGCTTTCGCCTCCCGTGTGAACCACACCGAGGTTGGGGGAGAGGGTGGTAAAATGGTAATCTGCGATCTTGGGCTTTGCCGCACTGATGCGGGCTAAGATCGACGATTTTCCAACGCTGGGGTAGCCAATCAGACCGACGTCGGCAAGCATCTTCAATTCCAAAATGACCTCACGCTCCTCGCCCGCCGTTCCATTTTTGGCAAACATGGGAACCTGGCGCGTAGGTGTTGCAAAATGTCGGTTGCCCCAGCCCCCGCGTCCGCCCTTGCAGGCAATATAATCGGCACCGTCGTTCTCGGACATATCGTGGATCACCTTTTCGGTTTCGGCATCACGGATCAGTGTTCCCGGAGGAACCATGATCACAAGATCCTCTGCGGTGGCTCCGTGGAACTTTGCTCCCTTGCCGTTTCCGCCGTTTTGTGCGATGAATTTGTGCTTGTAACGGAATGCCAAAAGGGTGTTGGTTCCCTCGTCTACGCGAAAGACCACGTTTCCGCCGTGTCCTCCGTCGCCGCCGTCGGGGCCGCCAGCCGAGACGTATTTCTCTCGGCGAAAGGAGACCGCGCCGTTGCCGCCGTCTCCTGCCTTGATATAAATTTTTACGTTATCTACAAACATTGGATTTTTTATTTTTTGGGGAAAACTTTTGAAAAAGTTTTCCCCAAACCCCTTTCAAAACTTTCGCTGCATTTTTATTGCGGTAAGGTATAGTTTATCGGTAGCCGCATCGGTACTGCCGTGATGCATTACACATTTTTCAAGAGAACGGATAGCATCATCCAAAACTCTTCCCAAGACCTTATTCCCCGTCATCACCCTTCATACGAATGATCAGCTTGATGGGTGTGCCATGGAAGCCAAAGGTCTCACGCAGGCAGTTTTCAATAAACCGTTGATAGGAGAAGTGGAAGAGCTGTACGTTATTGCAGAAGATGACAAAGGTGGGGGGAGCGACCGAGATCTGCGTCATGTAGTAGATCTTGAGGCGGCGTCCCTTATCGGACGGCGGCTGAACGCGGATCATGGCGTCGCCAAGCACGTCGTTGAGCATTCCCGTAGTTACGCGCATTACCGATTGATTATAAACATAGTTAATGCGCTCAAATAGTGTTTCTACACGCTGTCCCGTTTGAGCGGAGAGATAGACGATGGGTGCATAGGGCATATAAGCAAGCGCGGTGCGGATCTTGTTGTTGAATTCGCTCACCGTGCTGTTGTCCTTTTCGATCAGATCCCACTTGTTGACGGCAATGATCACTGCCTTTCCCGCCTCGTGTGCGATTCCCGCAATCTTTTCGTCCTGCTCGGTAATTCCCGTAGCGGCGTCAATCATGAGAAGGCAGACATTGGCGCGTTCCACCGCCATGTGTGCGCGCAATACGCTGTAATGCTCGATTTTATCGTTGATCTTTGCCTGACGGCGAATTCCTGCGGTATCAATAAAGGTGAATTTTCCGTATTGGTTTTCCACCTGCGTGTCCACGGCATCGCGCGTGGTCCCCGCGATGTTGGAAACAATGAGGCGGTTTTGACCGATGAGACGGTTGATGATTGAGGATTTGCCCGCGTTGGGCTTGCCGATCACGGCAACGCGAATGCCCTCGTCCTCCTCGCCGTCGTCCTGCCAATCTTCCAGCGCATCCATGCAGGCATCAAGCAGATCGCCCGATCCGCTTCCGTGCAGAGAGGAGACGCCGATAGGCTCCTGGTCAAAGCCAAGCTCGTAAAATTCGTAGAACTCCATCGGGGGTTGTCCGATGCGATCACATTTGTTGATGCAGGGAACGATCGGCTTACCGCTTTTTTTCAGCATAACGGCAATATCGCGGTCGTCGGCGGTCAGTCCCGTGCGGACGTCGCACATAAAGACGATGACGTCGGCGGTGTCCACGGCAATCTCTGCCTGCAAACGCATCTGCTTGAGAATGATGTCGTCGGTTTTTGGCTCAATGCCGCCCGTGTCAATGACAACAAAGCGTCTGCCGCGCCATTCGGTCTCGCCGTAAATGCGGTCACGTGTGACACCGGGGGTGTCCTCAACGATCGAGCGTCGCTCACCGATCAATTTATTAAACAGCGTGCTTTTGCCAACGTTGGGGCGTCCCACGATGGCGATAACGGGTTTTGACATGGTAGATCCTTTCTTTTAGTCGGTAATTCCCAAAACGGCTTTGATAAATTCACCGCCGTCGCTTTTGGTTGCGCGGACGGGAATGTTGCCAAGCCGATGGGATAACTCTTGCGGTGTCATATCGTCAAGGAAAACGTCACCGTCGGCACGGAGCATGACGGCAGGAAAGAGCAGCTCGTCTCCCAGCTCCTTGTCCAAAAGCTGCTCCGAGACGTCCTTTCCCGTCAAAAGTCCCGCAACGGTAACGGTCTCCCCAAAAAAGTGATTGGTAATTGGATAGACGTGTACGGTCAAGCCCTCCACGTGCTGCTCCAGCTCATGGCAGAGTGCCGAGATGTGTGCATAGGCGGCGTGTCCCGTAGCGATGGAAACCGTGCGGGGAGCATGAAAATCGACGAGGTAATCCTTGACGTATTGTATTTCAAACTCAAATTCCGAGCGCATGGAGGTCAGCATTCCCACACCGTTTTCGATTTGGGAATAATCCTCGTAATAGTCCTCGCTTGGCAAAGGAAGCCCCGCGCGGACGTAAAATTCATCGGAGCAGTAAAAGAGCCGTGTGCCGTATTTTTTCAGGCACTCGTCCCCAAATGCCTTGACCTGTGCGATCACAGCGGCAGATTCCTCGGGGGTAAACAGCTCCAGGGGATAAAGCCCCTCGCGATGCTTGGTCAAGCCTACGGGAACGATGGCGCAGGAGCGCAGAGCGGGGAAGTAGGCGGCGAGATCGCGCATTGAGCGATCCAATTCCTTGCCGTCGTTCAGCCCCTTGCAAAGCACGATCTGCGTGCAGAGTGCGATGCCCGCATCGGCAAGCCGACCGAGATACGAAAGCACCTCTCCCGCGCGCTTGTTTTTCATCATTTTGACGCGCAATTCGGGATTGGTGGTGTGTACCGAGACGTTGACGGGCGAGATATGCATGGTGATCAGACGCTCGATGTCGGCGTCCTTGAGATTGGTGAGTGTGACGTAGTTGCCGTGCAAAAAGGAGAGACGGTCATCGTCATCCTTAAAATACAGGCTTTGGCGCATTCCCCTTGGCATCTGGTCGATAAAGCAGAACACGCAACGGTTGGCGCAGGTGTGCTTTTTGTCCATCAGGGGCGTTTCAAATTCCAGACCGACGTCGTCGTACTCTCCTTTGGAAAAGCGGACGGCGTATTCCTCGCCCTGTCGGAGCAGAGTGAGGCGGACGTTGGTATCGGTCAGATAAAAGCGATAATCCAGAACGTCGTTGATCTCGTGCCCGTTGACCGTCAGCAATATGTCACCGCTCTGCACGCCCGCGTGATCGGCACTGCTGTTTTTGACAACGGCTTTGATACAAACCATCGCGCATCCTCCTCTCCAATAGAATAGACCTTAACATCTTATTTTATCACATTTTTGCAAAAATGTCAACCTATTTCACATATAAATTCAGATCCCATGCGGGAACGCCGCGAAAACGGCGGAGATAAAAGCCTTGGTACTGTGGAAACAGACGGTGGATGAGGAGGGGGAGTGCAAACAGATCCTCATTGCGGTGGTACAGGGAAACCAGCAGGGTGGGGGAGCAGGCACGAATGGTTTGCACGGAACCGAGGAGCGCTTCCCGCTCGGCTCCCTCTACGTCATACTTGATATAATCGACCGCCGCCCCGTCCAAAACGCTGTCCAAATCCTTGGCGACAATGGGGGTCAGCTTTGCGGGACGGTTGGCAAGCGTTTGGGAGCGGTTGGCATCAAAGGATGCGTTTCGGTTACCGCTGGCATCAAAATACAGCGTGGTTGATTCCGACCATGCCCCCGCATTGCAAAGAACAAGGCTTGCGCGTGCTTCGGTCTCGGCATATGCGGAGAGCTTGCGGAAGTTGCGTGCGTCGGGCTCCATGGCATATACGGTTTTCAGATTGCCGTCGGCGGCATCCAAAAGGGCACGTACCGTATCCCCGTTGTAGGCGCCGAGGTCGGCGGCGGTACGAAGGGTGCGGGGGGAGATCAGGGATTCCATCACCTCGTTAGGATCACTTTCCGCCTGTTTTAAAAATTCAACGTTTCCCGTCAGCTTAAATTGTACCACGTCCTCAAAAATGCGGCGGGATTCGTCGTCGGAAAGCAACTCCCACGCTGCCTGCAACTCCTCTTTGTGCGTTTCAAAAAAGTGGCGGTCAAACAATCCGTCGCCAAATGCGGGAACGTCGGGCGCGTAAAGCTCGGCTTCCTTGGCGATGCGGTAGATGTTTTCCAAGACCTCGGGGCGAGAGGAGCCGAAGGACAAAAGCACGATGACGTTTTGGGCACCGTATTTTTCCTTGATGCCGCTCCAGGTCAACAGCGTTTTTCCGTGAAAGGAATGTCCGCGCACAAATCCGTCGCTGGCAAAAAAATCACTGACGGTGATTCTTTTTTCTTCACACGCGCAAAGGATCTTGTCGGCTCCGTTGCCCATGCCGTACATCACCACGGTCTTTTTGGTAGAGGAAAGATACTCCCAAAGATCACGGGTACAGGTAAAGTTCATGCTGTCTCGCTCCTTTTTTCTTGACAAATGGGATTTTTTATGATAGAATAATAATGGTACGATGTGATTATATCGCTTTTTTGCGATCTTGTCAAGCTTTTTATCATATTTCAATTTTTGAGCATGGAAAGGAAATTACAAAAATGTCCGATTGTCTTTTTTGCAAGATCATTGCCCGTCAAATTCCGTCCTCTGCGGTTTATGAGGACGACGCCGTCTATGCGTTTCGCGATATCGCTCCCATGGCACCCGTTCACGTTCTGATCGTTCCCAAGGAGCATATTGCCTCTGCCGACGGAATCAACGCGGAGAACAGCGCCTCCGTTGCACGCATTTTTGAGGTGATCCCCAAGATCGCCGCGGCGGAAGGTCTTACCAACGGCTACCGCGTTATCACCAACTGCGGTGAGGATGGCTGTCAATCGGTCAAGCACCTGCATTTTCATCTGCTCGGTGGCAAAAAGCTGCCCGAAACGATGGCATAAAACGATGTTGCGACCTGCTTCGGCGGGTCGCTTTTTCATTCCTGATTTTTTCTGTCGGCAACCTGTTGGATATAAAGCTTTGGCGTGATGCCCTGAATACTTGTAAAGACCTTTGAAAAATACAGCGCATCGCGAAAGCCCGAAAGCAGAGCCGCATTTTTGACGCTGACGATTCCTTCCTCAATCAAAAAAACGGCATGTCTGATGCGCAATTCGCGCAGGTATTGCGTGTAGGCGATTCCTTTTTTCTTTTTGAACAGTGAGGAAAGATATTTGGCATCGTAGCCAAGCTCATCGGC
>JAGANE010000249.1 GCA_017624395.1 Clostridia bacterium | reverse complement strand
TCCACTGCGCAAGCTTTTGAAAAAGCTTGACCAAAACTCTTTATAAAAAGACACGATTTGACAAAAGAGCAAACGTCAATGACATTTTGATCAAATCATCTTCATCTTTTTGATTCTTAATTTCACCGATTTTTCATTTTATAATAGCTGATGGCGCAGGCGGCAAAAAGTCCCACGTAGGCAAGCAAAAGGCCACCCATAAACGCGGCAAGAAAATAACGCCCACCCAAAAAATTCAAAATGAATTGCGGCACAAGGCACGCAAAAAAGATGGTAAACAGCGGCATCAGGCGTCCCTTGTAAACACGCCCCATCATTGCCGTGCGCGAGGAATCGTCATTAAAGATGCGCTCTTCCCCCCTCATGTTGGCGGCGGGCTTACAAAAATAACTGTAACCCGCATAGTCCTGCAAATAGCTCCAGCCGCAATCCTCAAACATCTTAAGGTATTCCAATTTTTGTGCGTCCTTTTGCGGATTGTAATCCAACTGATAGACCACGTCGGCAGGCTCACAGCTCTCAAAATGATAAACACCCAAGCCGCTCACGCGGACAAATTTCCAGCCCTCCTTGTGACGCGAGCGCAGGTATTCCTCCTCCTTTTGATGATTGAAAATGGTAAAATAACGAAATTCCTTTTTGGTTGTCATATCAGTTCTCCTCCCCAACTGTTTGATAAAGTCGACGAATCCGCCGCATCTCCAAGCTCAGCACCTCGCGACCAAGCTCTGTGATCTCGTAGATCTTTCGTTTTTCCTCCTCGCGGACAAAGCGGATCACTCCGTCCTTCTCCATCTTGGAAAGACTGCCATACATCGTTCCCGGAGCAAGCCTCAGCTCCCCGTCGGTCAGTCGCTCCACAGTCTGAACCACACCGTAGCCATGATTGGGCTGCTGCAGGCAATACAAAATGTAAAAGCCCGTTTCGGTCATCGGAACGTACACCTTTCTCGTATGCGCGTCCATAATTCATCACCTCCGTATATCGCACTGCGATGCATTGCACTTATATTATATCGCACTGCGATGCATTTGTCAAGAGGCTTTTGAAATTTTTTTGAAATCATGAAAGTAATCGCCCCCGAACAGCATGAGCTGCTCGGGGGCGCGGTGTTTTTTTACGCTTACCCAAACGTCACCGAGAAAGAAACCTTCTTCTCTGCGTTGGGGCAAAGGCGGAACATATCGGATTTTTGCAGAATATCCGCAGGCTCGCCGTCGTAATCGGGCAGACCGCACCACGGCTCAATGCAAACGTAAGGGGCATCGGTGCGTGGCTTGTGCCAGATGCCGAGATACGGCATGTCGGGATATTCCAACGTCACACTGCGTGCGCTCTTGTCGGACTTGAGCGTTACTCCGCTTGCGATGCGTGCCATGAAAATGGCGTCGATGTCAAACAAACTGTGACGAAGCGGCAGGATCCTTCCCTCCTGCAATTCGATCGGCTTGCGTCCGCCCGTAAGGAAGCAGGTGGGTGTCATGACCACCTCATCGGGGCTGCACGCCTCACAAAACTCCAGATAATAATCCTCAAACGTTCCCTCCCCGTTCAGCGGCACGTTAAAGCCGGGGTGACCGCCAAAGCTTGCGGGCATGACACGGTCTCCCGTATTGCGGATTGTTGCCTCGGTCACAAGGCGCGCCCCCTCCAGGCGGTAGGTCACGGTCAGGACAAAATCAAAGGGATAGGATACACGTGTCTCCTCGGTTGCCTCCAACACAAAGCGGATTTCCGTATCGGTTGCAAGCTCGGTGCGGAAGGTGCTTCTTCTCGCAAAGCCGTGGATCGAAAGCTCATAGGTCTTTCCGTCCAAAAGATAAGAGGAATTGATCAAGCGACCGCAAATAGGAAACAGGAGGGGTGCCGGCCCGTTCCAATATTTTTCGTCTCCCTGCCATACGTACTCGCATTCCCCGCGCTTGACCGAGATCATCTCGGCACCAAGGTCGGACAATGTTACCGTTAATTCGTCATTTTTCAGAATGTAATTCATCGCGCACCTCCATTATGCGTTATAGGTCTTGTTCCAATCTTCCATAAACTTTTGAATACCAATATCGGTCAACGGGTGCTTCAGCATCTGCATAATGACCTTATAAGGAACGGTTGCGATATGTGCGCCGTTCTTTGCGGCATCGGTCACGTCCTGCGGCCCGCGAATGCTGGCGGCAATGATCTCGGTCTTGATGCCGTGGATCTCAAAGATGGTGGCGATGTCCTCAATCACCGAAATACCGTTGTCGGAAATATCGTCCAAGCGTCCGATAAAGGGGCTGACGTAGGAGGCGCCCGCCTTTGCGGCAAGCAACGCCTGTGCGGGGCTGAAAATGAGCGTAACGTTGGTGCGGATTCCCTTTTGTGTCAGGATCTTGACCGCCTTGAGTCCCTCCTCGGTGATCGGAATCTTAATGACAATGTTCTCATGGATCTTTGCAAGCTCCTGTGCCTCCTTGACCATGCCGTCACAGTCAAGGGCGACGACCTCCGCACTGATGGGGCCGTCAACGATGGAGGTGATCTCCTTGATCACGTCCTCAAATACCTTTCCCTCCTTGGCAATCAAAGAGGGATTTGTGGTTACACCGCAGATCACACCAAGGTCGTTTGCGCGGCGGATGTCCTCCACGTTTGCGGTATCGATAAAAAGCTTCATAATGGGTTTTGCCTTCTTTCTGTTGGTTTTTTATGTATAGAAGTCACGGGGATGCCGCGATCATTCTTCCTCTGTAACGATCGTCCAGCCCTCGTTGCGTGTCCAATTGGCAGCATCGTAAAGCGAGGTATCCTCAACGCCGTCTGCCTTCCACGTCAACGCGATCTCCCAATCGTTGTGCTTGGTGGAGCCGTTATCACAGCTGGTATCGGGCATGACGGTAATGTTTTTCAAAACGTCCTTGTCTGCTCCCGTCACCGCCGCGGCACCCTTTTGTGCATCAATGGCATCGGTCAATGTAAAGAGGATCTCATTGGGCTTTTCCAGATCCGCCAGCGTCAATACCAAGCCATCTGCCTCGGTGTACTTGACCGTCAGACGGAAGGAGGTGGCGGACATCAGTGCCGTAGCATTGGCAGATGCCAATTCATTACACCACATATCCTTCTTGCCCGAGGTTCCGGTATTCATGGTCGCTGCGGTCTTTTCATTGTTATAGGTGTGTAAGACGTCCTTTCCGTCGGCACGGAATTGAATTCTTGCACGGTGATTTTCAAAGCGACGTTGCAGTGCAATGACGTATTGCGTGCCGTCTGCCATATCGATGTAGATCATCATACGCTGGTCGGGAATATTGACCGAATCGTCAAACTTGACGTCGATCACGGTCTCCCACTCGCCTGCCTGTGCCGACTCGGCATTGGGATTTTCATAGATCAGTTTGTTGTTGGATTGGTTTTTGAATTGGAAGGTCAAGGCAAAGGTCGCCGTACCCGAACCGCCTGCAGGGGGCTCCTCGGTGTCTCCTCCCTCGCCTGCAAGCCCCTCCAGAGAAACGAAATACTTGTTTTCTCCGTTGTTTATTGCGGCAAGCACCAGATCCCGTACACCCTCAGCCATTTTTACGTAGCCTGCATCGGCGGGATGGAGCTGATCGGGGAACATTGCCGCCCCCATCTCCTGCGAGGTAAAGCTATGCATATCGTAAAAAGTCAGGTCGTAGCCGTCTGCATACAGCTCTGCCGCAATCTCCTTTTGCACGTCACGCACTGCCAAGGAGCCTGCATTTCCACCGCCGTAGTAAGCGGGACAGTTCATCAGTACAAAGCTTGCGTTTTCGTTTTTCTCCTTGATGCTATCGATCAAGGTCTTGCAGCTTCTCTTGAATTTGGTATTGTCGGAGGATGTCCATGCGGGATCGCGAGAGCTGTCGTTGGTGCCAAGCATGATCAGAACAAGATCGTATCCAATGGCGTTTGCCAAGCAATTTTTGTATTCGTCGGTTGCCATGTAGGAGTCGGCAAGATCGTCACGCATGGTCTTTCCACCGCGTCCGTAGTTAAACACGACGTAATCCTTCCACAGCATTCTTTGCAGATTTGCGGGATAAGAAAGATAGGCGGGATCGGTAGAGGTGGAGCCATAGGTAATGCTATCACCGATGCAGGCGATCACCTTGATATCATAGGTGGAAACGCTGTTGCTTGCCGCCGTAAAATCGGGATTGGCGTTTTTGGCAGCCTCCTGATCGGCGATCCACTTTTCAAAATAATCCGCCGCGTGCCACGTGCTGCCGTAAGAGCCGCCGCACATCACCAGCTTTTTGCCTTCCATCTTAAAGACGTACTGATCCTCGGTCAGATCCGTGGGATGCAGATCGCGATCGGTCTCGCCCACAAGAATCTCGTATTCGGTCTCGTCAAACTTGGTATCCTGCTTTACGGCAAGACGGACACCGAATTTTTCAAAGATCACGTCGGACAAGCGCTCTGCGGAAAGGCGGTCAAAATCGTAATCGTTGACGATCAGATCCTCCAGCTTGTTCAAAACCTTGTAATAGCTGTTTCTGCGGTAAACGATGGTATATTTTGAAATATCGTTGCCCGCAATGCGAAGCGATTCCAGCGAAAAGGCAGTCTCTGCCTCGGTTGCCGCCTCGGTCGTTGTGCCTGCGGCAGTTGTTGTTCCCTCATTGCCCGCGTTGTTGACACAGGAGGAGGTAAACAGAGCAACGCACAAAAGAACCAATAACCATTTGATTTTTCTTGTAAACATAATCTGTCTCCTATTATATCATTTTTTTGAAATATGTCAATACGTAAAATTGGAAATAGGATTTATTTTGCTTGCTCATTTGATCTTAAGCGTGACAATCTCATAAGGCTTGACCGTCAAGGAAACAACACCGTCGCAAAGCGGCAGGGATTGCAGCTCGTTTTCCTGCAGGTCACAAAGAATCACCTTGCTCGCAGGGATCCCCAGCGTCAGCATGCAGGGCGTTTTGCTGTTGGTGCATTCATACAGACGAACAATCATTCCGTCGTCTGCCTCTGCCTGCTTCACCGTCTCAATGATAATATTTCTCTTGTCGGCAGAGATCATCGAGAATTGCTCGGGCAGCTCTCCCGTTT
>JAGANE010000248.1 GCA_017624395.1 Clostridia bacterium | reverse complement strand
CCTTCCGTTACATGGTGCAGGATTCTACGCAATCGCTGACCTCCGACGGCTACACCATTTACGGTGAAGCGGTCGGCACGGGTCACTCCGCTGAGCTTTTGGAGGGCATTGGCGGAAACGTTGTCTTTAAAAACGCCACCGCCATGACGGCGGCGCAGGGCTTTGTCAACAACGGTGACGGCAGCTATACCAAGGGAGACCGCACGCTTTACGGACTTTACGAGGGCGGCACGGGGGCTGTCAGCTGGGCAAACGGCGCGCCTGTAAGCTCGGCAGACGGTGCCATGCTGATGACCTTGACCGAGCAGAAGAACACAAGCGGCACCTCACACGTTGGTGTGGTGGCATCGGTTGCCTTTTCCGTTGAGGAATTTTTGCAATCTGCCGTGTATGGAAATACCGATCTGATGCTGCGCTCTTTGCACCACGTTGGCAAGACGCATACCCCCGAGGGGCTGACCCTCAAGCCGTTTGAATCGCTGGAGATCAGTACCGTGACCACACGTCAAATGCTGGCTTGGACGCTTGTGCTTTCCGTTACCCCTGCGGTCACGGTCAGCCTTGTTGCCGTCTGGATCCTGATCCGACGCCGCAACGCCTGATGAGAGAAAGGAGAAACTGTTATGAAATTGAACGACGGCTTTCGCCGTAAGCTTCGCTACGGTTCCACTTCTCTGGGCATTGTTGCCGCGGTCATTGCAGCCGTGATCCTTTTGAACCTTGGGGCAGGGATTTTGATGAACCGTGCGCTTTGGTTCATCGACCTGACCACCGAGCCGATGTACGGATTGACCGAACAGGGCAATGCATTGCTCGGCTCCACCATTGAGTCGGCAAACGCCACGCGCCCCGAGGAGGAGCCGGTTGAAGTGGATATCATCTTTTGTGCCGATCCCGATATGCTCTACGGAAATGAAAAAATGCGCTATATCTACTATACCGCATTGCAGATGGAAAAGGCATATTCCGATACCATCAACGTCACTACCGTGGACGTGTGGGAGAACCCGTCTGCCGTGGATGCTTACCGTACCAACTCTTATTCCTCCATTTATCAAACCAACGTCATTGTTGCCAGCGGCACCGAGTTCCGCGTGTATAACTATAAGGCGTTTTACACCTACAGCAGTGAGACCGATACCGAGCCTTGGGCATACAATGCCGAAAAGACCTTTATCAAAGGTATCATGGCAGTCACGCGTGCCGAAGCCCCGATTTGTGCCATTACCGTGGGACACGGAGAACCGTTTGATCCCAAAACGGGGGAAACCGAATATACCGAATTCCTCAAGGTCATTGAGGGAGCGGGATACGATATCGCCTTTGTGGATCTGAAGGAGCAGGAGCTTCCCGAAAACTGCCGCTTGGTGGTGACCTTTGATCCCCAAACCGATTTTTTGTCGGGTTTCTTTGACGGCGGCGTTTCCGAGCTTTCCAAATTGGAAAAGCACCTTGAAAAAGCATATTCCTATATGGTCTTTGTTGATGCAGACACCCCCAAGCTGACCAATCTTGAGGAATTTTTGGAGCAGTGGGGCATTGCGTTTGAACGCCATGACAAAAATGCGACCTTTGAGGTCGTGGACGTTGACAGCTCGTTGAATATTGAGGGAACAACCGTCATCGGTCAGTACGCCTCCGACGGCTTGGGCGGCAGTCTGACCACCGATATGCGTGAGACGGGCGGCTCTCCCAAGGTCATCTTTGGCAATGCGCTTTCCATTACCTATTCTCCTACGTACGAGCAGACCTATCAGCTTGCCGATGAAGAAAAGGGAACTGGAGCGTACACCTACGACTATTATTACAAGAACAACCGCTCACGCGATATTTATGACGTCTTTACCGCAAGTGATACCGCCATTGCTTATGCAAAGGAGAACGGCACGCGCGTCAACGGTACGGACGGCGCGGAGTGGAAGGATACCTCGGGTAACTACAAGCTGATGACCATTTCGCGTCAGACACGCATTGTTGGCGAGGGTAAGGGATATACGTCCGTGCAGGAAAACACCTACGTTTGCACCGTCGGTTCTACCGCCTTTGCAAGCAACGAGGCGCTTTCCACCAACTCCTACGGTAACACTGACATTCTGCTTTCCGCCATGCGCACCATTGGACGGGAGATCGTTCCCGTTGGCTTTGATCCGATCTCGATGTATGACGACGAAATGAGCGCCGATTATTACACCGAGGGAGGCAATACCGCAGTGACGGTCGTGCTGGCTCTGCTTCCCGTGCTTGGCTTTGGCATTTCGGGATTTGTGATCCTGATCCGCCGCCGCGTGAGAAGCTGAAAATATCCGTAAGAAAGGCAAAACAGATGAGAATTGAACAAACCGTTGTAAACGTCATATTTGACGCCGCAAAGGGAACGGTTTCCGTTTCCAGCCGAGAAGCGGTCAGCGGCAGAGCCTTGGGAGCGCTTCCAAGACCTGTGCGTGCAGGCTACGATTTCGTTGGCTGGACATGGAACGGAGACCCCGTCACGGAGGAGACTGTTCTCACAGGAGACGAGGATGTTCGCCTTGTGGCAAGATGGGA
Organism: Clostridia bacterium; assembly: GCA_017624395.1. Classification (GTDB taxonomy): domain Bacteria; phylum Bacillota; class Clostridia; order Oscillospirales; family CAG-272; genus UMGS1865. The sequence continues at coordinate 329 of JAGANE010000248.1, read as the reverse complement.
AAAGAAAAAGGGCGGCAGAGCGCCGTCTATGCTCAAACGGCAAACGCTTGCCGTTGCGGTGCTTGCGGCACTGACCGTGGTGTTGATCGTTGCCTTGCTTGTGGTCAACCACGTAATTACCATCTATTCCTTCCGAGACATTTACTACAAGGACGGAGTGGAATACTCCGATAAATACTACGTCAAAAAGAAGGACGGCGTCTATGCGCTGTTTGACAAAGACGGCAACCGAATGGAGCAAAACGAGGACGGCTACTATATTGCCGCTGTCAGCGGAAATCAATACAGCATCAATGCCGAGACGGGTGAGTGGGAGCTGTATGCCGTGG
>JAGANE010000247.1 GCA_017624395.1 Clostridia bacterium | reverse complement strand
TTTTCTTTTGACGAAAAAGGCGCAAAAGAAAAAGCTTAGCAAAAAGAAAAACGCCGAAAAACCGGTTTTTTCGCCCTCTGCGGAGGGCGAGGAGGCTTGCGCAGCCTCCACCGCGCAAGCTTTTGAAAAAGCTTGACCAAAACTTTCAGCAATCTGACGAAACCCGTTTGTTTTGTCTACAGTCTGGGCTCTCCCCGAGGGAGAGCTGGCGCCGTGGCGACTGAGAGGGCAAATCTTTCAAAAAAACCTCTCCGTCCCGCTGTCGCGTGCTACCTCCCACAGGGGGTGGCTTCTAATGCGTTAACGGAATGACATTGGATTTTTCTTGCATCAATTTTTTGAAAAGATCCTCTATTTCTTTATAATATTTTCTAAATTTTTGAAAATACGGTTGTTTTTTTTGTTAATTTATGTTATAATATAATTTGTATGCAAACTTTTGGTGCGAGAAGGGAGGAAAACCGAATGAAAAACAAGACGCTTGCCGTTTTGTTAGCGGTCTACGATCCTCGCATTGATTGGCTGACTGAGCTGTTGGATTCGCTCAATCAACAAACCTATGAGCCAATCTGTCTTTACGTGCGCGACGATGCCTCCCCACACGTTTCGCTTGATACGTTGGCGGCGCTTTTGCAAAAGCACATCACGCGCTTTCCCTTTGTATTGCATCAAAACGAGCGTAATCTTGGCTCCAACGAGACCTTTGCCGCTCTTGTTCGCGACTGCCATGAGGACTGCGTTGCTTTTTGCGATCAGGACGATATATGGCTCCCCGAAAAGCTGACCAACACCGTGCGTCGCCTTGAGGAAAGCCCTCTGTCTCCGCGCTTGGTTTGCACCAACGTCAAGGTCATTGACGGCGAGGGCAACCCGATTGCCGAAAGAATGGAGGAGCACCGCCGCCGACACGTCTTTATGGGTGGCGAGGGCATTGCGCCAACGTTGATCTACCGCAACTTTGTCATGGGCTGCACCGTTGTGATGCGGCGTGAGATCGCGCTCTCCTATCTCCCCTTCCCCACAGCTGTGGTACACGATCATTATCTTGCCTTCCGTGCCGCCTGTGATGGCACGATTGACGTTTTGACTGAGCCGCAGATGCTTTACCGCGTGTACGGCGGAAATCAAACGGGGGTGATGACGGGAGTGGTCACCAAGGACGACTACCGCAAGCACCGCATTGACGTGTTTGACGCTCGTGTACAAGCCTTTTCCACGGTTGCCGACCTGCCTGCACTGACCGAAGCGCGCGCATGGGGAGAAGCACGAAAAATGAATTTTGAACGTCAAAGGGGCGGACTCCGTGCGTTATGGAAATTGCGGAAGGTCAATTTTGTCACCTCGCTCTTTGAGCTGGTGGCACTCCGCCTGCCCATGCCCTTGTTCCGCCTTGCCATTCGCTTGGTGCAACGGGGCGCATTATAACGATTGACAGAAAGGATCCGAGTATGAAAATTTTAGTAACCGGTGTCAAGGGACAGTTGGGATATGACATCTGCCGTGTCCTCACCGCGCGCGGGATCGAGCATCAGGGCGTTGACATTGACGACTTTGACATCACCGATGCCAATGCCGTTGACACTTATATCGCCAATTACCGTCCCGATGCCATCATTCATTGCTCCGCCTACACTGCCGTGGACAGAGCCGAGGACGATGCCGCTCTTTGCGAGCGTGTCAATGCCATAGGCCCTGCCAACATTGCCGCCGCAGCCGTCAAGGTGGGCGCAAAAATGATGCAGATCTCCACCGACTATGTCTTTCCCGGCACGGGCGAGCAATTCTACTGCCCCGACGATGCCACGGGACCGCTCTCGGTTTACGGAAAAACCAAGCTGATGGGCGAGGAAGCCGTCAGACGTGCAACCGACCGTCACTTTATCGTGCGTATCTCCTGGGTGTTTGGCAAAAACGGAAACAACTTTGTCAAAACCATGCTCCGTCTTGCCCAGACCAAGACCGACCTCAACGTGGTTGCCGATCAGATCGGCTCCCCTACCTACACCTACGACCTCTCGCACCTGCTTTGCGATATGATCGTCACCGAAAAATACGGCACCTACCACGCCACCAACGAAGGGATTTGCTCCTGGGCGGAGTTTGCCGCCGAGATCATGCGTCAGGCAGGCAAAAGCACCGAGATCCACCCCATTCCCACGTCGGAATATCCCACGCGTGCCGTCCGTCCGCTCAACTCGCGCATGAGCAAGGACAAGCTGGTGGAAAACGGCTTTGCGCGACTCCCCGATTGGAAGGATGCGCTTGCACGCTACCTGAAGGAACTCAACGAAAACTGATTTTTTCCCGTTTTCAATTCATTTTTGAAAGGAAATCTTTTCATGAAGAACAAAGCCATTCGGATCTCTGCCGTCGTTTTGGCGGTCTACCTGCTTTTTGGGGCACTGTTCTATCCCATTGCGGGCGACAGTCTGCATTTTACGGCGGACACCACCGAGACCGTCAGCAGCAAGGCAGCGCTTGGTGAATTTACAGAGGGGGATGTGATCCGTCAATCCTTTTTGTGCGAATTTGACGACCTGCAAACGTTGACGCTGTTGGTGGGAACCATGGCAAGAAAAAATACCGACGTCATTCAGGCAGAGCTGACCGATGCAAGCGGCAACGTCGTTTATTCCGCCCTCTTGGATACCTCCTTGATGAAGGACAACAGTGAATATACGATCACCCTGGATCCGATCCTCACCGACGTCAAGGGACAGTATTTTACCCTCTCCCTCAAAAGCCTTTACGGCACGCGCGGAAACTCGGTCACCTTCTACTACGGAAACTCGGTGAACACGGGACGCGTAGACGTTCCCGTAGAAATTGAGGACACCGAGGCACTCTATCTCAACGGTGTACGCATGGTGGACGATGAAAGCAACCTGTGCGGTCTTTGTCTCAAGCTCGGCGGCATCAACCGCCATTGGTTTGGACCTCTGTATTGGTATCTTTACGCAGGGGTAGGACTTTTGCTGGTGCTTTATCTCGTCTATCTTGTCCACTGCTACCAAAAGGGCGAGCGTCGCGGGCTGCTCGGCGTGGTCTGCTCGCTTCAAAAATACAACTTTTTGATCCGTCAGCTCGTTTCGCGTGATTTCAAGACCAAATACAAGCGGTCGGTGTTGGGAATGCTTTGGAGCTTCCTCAATCCGCTTCTGACCATGAGTATTCAGTACGTGGTCTTTTCCACGCTGTTCAAATCCTCTATTGATAATTTTGTCATCTATCTGCTCAGCGGTATCGTCTGCTTCAACTTCTTTAACGAAGCCACCAATATGTGCCTGATGAGTATTGTGGGCAACTCCACGCTGATCAACAAGGTCTACGTTCCCAAATATATCTATCCCTTCTCGCGCACGCTGTCGTCTGGGATCAACCTGCTGTTGTCTCTGGTTCCGCTCTTTATCATGCTTCTCATCACGGGAACCTGGCCCACAAAGGCGTTCCTTCTGCTCCCCTTTGTGCTTTTGATGCTCTTTATGCTCAGCTACGGCGTGGGACTGATCCTTGCCACCATGATGGTCTTTTTCCGCGATACACAGTTCCTCTGGGGAATCTGCTCCATGCTCCTGATGTATCTGACCCCCGTCTTTTATCCCGAAACCATCATTCCCTCGCAATTCCTTACCGTCTACAAGCTCAATCCGCTCTATCACGTGCTGCGCTTTATCCGAAGCATCCTGATCGACGGTGTCTCCTTGGAGCCAAAGGCGTATCTCTACTGCATCCTGCTTTGCGGCATTCCCTTCCTGCTCGGCTTGCTGATCTTCCGCAAAAATCAGGACAAATTCGTTTTGAATATCTGACCAATGTCATTTAGTTAAGGATTTCTCTCCTATCGCCGCAGGTGACTGGGGGAGAGATGTATTTTTCTCAACTGAATGACATTGATATCTGACCGACGGCAAATTTTTTGAAAGGATCCTTTATCACAGATGATTAAAGCCAACAACATTTCCATCTGCTACCGTATGTCACATGACAAGATCCAAAGTATTAAGGAATATCTCGTAGCACTGATCAAGCACAAGATCCGCTACGAGGAGTTTCGCGCGCTTGAGGACGTCAGCTTTGAGATCCAAAAGGGCGAGGTCGTGGGCATCGTGGGCAACAACGGTGCGGGAAAAAGCACTCTGCTCAAGGTCATCTCGGGGATCCTGAAGCCCACACGCGGCAGTGTTGAGCTTGGCGGAAACGTCGTTCCCATGCTGGAGCTTGGAAGCGGCTTTGACTACGATCTGACGGGACGTGAAAATATCTTTCTCAACGGCTCGATCCTCGGCTACTCCGAAAGCTTTCTCAAATCCAAATATCAGGAGATCGTGGACTTCTCCGAGCTTGGAGAGTTCATTGACATCCCCGTGCGCAACTATTCCTCGGGTATGATCATGCGTCTCGCCTTTTCCATCGCTTCTATGGTCAGCCCCGATATTCTCATCGTGGATGAGATCCTTGCCGTGGGTGACGCCGCCTTTCAGGAAAAAAGCTACGCGCGTATGACCGAGCTGATGAGCCACGGCACCACCGTTCTGCTCGTCTCCCATAACATCGAACAGATCCGCCGCCTCTGTGATCGCGTCATCTGGCTCGATCACGGTAAGATCGTCGCCATTGGCGACACGCAAACCGTCTGCGATCAATACGCACAGTCTAATCGTTAATATCCATAAAAAGATTGAGTGGGAACCGCTTGAAAGCGGTTCCCATGTTTTTTGGAGACGCGGTTTCTTGGGGAAACTTTTGAAAAAGTTTCCCCAAACCCCTTTAAAACTTTCACAGCATTTTTTATTGTGATAAGATATCGTTTGTCGGTAGCCGCATAGGTACTCCCGAAAGCGTTTTGGTACCACCACCCAAAACGCTCTTGCGGCAAAGCTTGTTTGACCGTGACCATGGTTGCGTTTCCGCGAGAGCAGGCAGGGTTGTGGTCCCTGACTGTTTTCGGGAGTACCTACCGTTAGACTAAATCTAACCGCTATTAAGAAATGCAATGAAAGTTTTTGAAGATTCTTAAGGGCGTGTATTTGCAAAGCAAATCACGAGACTTGCTTGCAAGTCTTTTTTATTTCAAAAAGTTCCTTAAGCCGCCGGGGGCATATACCTCAAAAAAAGCAGAGGAAGCTTCTTCCGAGAAGTTTCCTCTGCAAAAATTTTTATATTCTCACTCCAGCTCAAACGCACCCGTATAGAGCTGATA
>JAGANE010000246.1 GCA_017624395.1 Clostridia bacterium | reverse complement strand
GAACACGTCTTTTATATCGGCAGAGGCATCGACTATGATATGTCGCAGGAGGCTGCGCTCAAGCTCAAGGAAATCTCCTACGTGCATTGCGAGGCATACACCGCAGGAGAATTGAAGCACGGAACGATCTCCCTGATCGAGGAGGGAACCCCCGTCATCGCGATCTCCACGCAGGCAGCTCTTTACGATAAGACCGAGGGCAACGTGCGCGAGGTACAAAGTCGAGGCGCTCACGTGATCCTGCTTTGCCGTGACGATGCAAGCGTCAGAGAGGACAGTGCCGCCGAGATCTTCCGATTGCCGACGACCTCGGAGGTGGCAACTCTGTTTGCCTCCCTGACCGCCGTGCAACTCTTGGCGTACGAGGTTGCCGTCCTGCGCGGCTGTGACGTTGACCGCCCACGCAATCTTGCAAAATCCGTAACCGTGGAATAATCGAAACAAAAAGGGGAACGCCCGACAAAGGCGTTCCCCTAAAAATATCGACAAGGCTATTGGAATATTACATATAAGGAAGAATTTGAAATCCCTCCGCCGTGGTAAACAGCGCCGTTCCGTCCTGCTTCAGCTTTGGGAGCAGCTGTTGCAGATGCGAGACCAGCACCCATGTTACGTTACAGTCGGTATAATAGCGCAACAAATGATACAGTCCCTCGGCGCCCTCGCGGTAGGCGGTGCTTTGAAACGGCTCGTTTAAAAGCAGAAGCGTTTGCGGACGCAATGCGTCGGTCATTTCTGCCAGTTCGCGCACCTCTTGCTCAAATCTGCCTGCCTCATTGCCTATTTCATGCTCCTTTTCTGCCTCGGAAAACAACGTGACAATGCTTGAAAAAAGGAGGATTTCGGCATCCTTGGCAGGAATGGGAAGTCCCGCCTGTGCAAGGAGCTGCGCCGTGGCAAGGGCGCGTAAAAACACCGTTTTTCCACTGCCGTTCTGTCCAAACACCGCAAGACCGTTTTGGGAAAGCGTTGCGTCGTTTGCCACCACTTTTTTACAATTCCCCTCGGAGAACAGAAGATACAGATCGTAAAGCGCAGTAAAGCTTGCCGTGCCTGCCGTGGCAAAGCGGGGGAAGGTGATGGGAATCTCTTTTTGGCGGAGCAGACGAAGCTCGTTCATGGCAAGCTCGTAAAAGGTCAATTCCTCAAGGATCGGGCAGTAGCGGCAAAGCAGATCGCTTGCAAGCGATTCCAAAAGGGTGGAAAGCTCCGAGAGGGCAGAGATTGCCAAGGTATCGTAATATCCGTCGTTTTTGGGATAAAGACGGGCGCAGGGGTGACCTTCTTCTGCCTTTTTCTTAAAAAAGAGGACGCCCTTTTGCCTAAGATCGGGATCTGTCACTCGGACGTGCCGATGCTCGATCCATGAAACACTTTTGAGATAACCCTCGGTGTCCAGAATTGCTCGAAGATCCAGCATCTGTGTCGATCCGAGCGCATCCAAGCGCGTGCAATGCTCGATCAGCTTGACCAGCTGTGGCTTTTCGGTCATTTCACGGAGTGCGGATTGCAGGCAAAGCAATCCCCTTGACGTGATCTTGTAAGAGGATAACAGCTTTTCCAACGCCTGCACAAAGAGTAGCGCGCGCTTGAGCGTGAGCGCGTTCATTTGCAAAACGTTTTTTGCCGATGATACCGTTTGATTTCCTTTGAGAGAGGTGTGCAGATTGCTTTTTGCCGCACCGCGATGCGATTCGCGTAGCCGTGCCATGGAGGACAACAGCTCATAAAGCTCCTCAAACAAGCCTTCCAGCCCCCAAAAATCGGCAAGGATCTCACGTCGGAACAAAATGGAATCGGCATCGGTCAGGGGCTGAGAAAGCACCTTGAAAAAATATTCGCGTTTTTTGACGTCTGCCGAAAGATAGGAGACCGAGCGGTCAAGGGAAAGATGATACAGCACCCGTTTGCCGATGGAGGCAGGGGACTGTGTGGATGCGGGATTAAGATATAGAAGGCTGTGTGTCACCCTGTCGCCTCCTTTCTGCGAGAGATGCGCGGTCAAGACGGTATTTTTTTAAAATATCGTTTGCATAAGAGCTTCTTGTGGGAGATTTGGGCGCAATTTGGTAGGTTCTGCGGTTTTCGTCAAGCGTATCCACCTTTACCGTCAGTACGGGATAGCTTGTATCGTTGACCTCATGAAAATGCGTGACAAACAGACCGAATGTGTGATTTGTCTTCATCTTTTCCGCCGTTTGCAGGACAAGGTCAAGTCCCCGTGTCTGATCGGTGCCGCTAAAGGTCTCGTTAAAGAGCAGAAAGGCATCGGACACCTCCAGCATCTCCTCGGCGCGTGCCAATTCTTCATCCAGCCGCCCCGTGCGGTCAAAGCGCTCGTCTTTGGGACAGTGCGTCAGAACTGCGGCAAAGGGATAGATCTCGGCTTGCTCCGCAAACACGGGGCAGCCTGCGAGAAAGAGCAGCAGATTGATTCCCACCGCGCGCAAATAGGTGGTCTTGCCACCGCCGTTTGCACCCGTTAAAAAATAAAACGGATCCTTGCCCGTAAAGCAGGCGTCATTCGGCACCACGGCGTCACAGCCCTTTGCAAGCAGCGAGACGTCGTATAGCCTGGTTGCAAGATATTGCTTTTGGGAAGAAATTTTGGGAAAACAGCAGGGAATCCCTGCGGCATCGGCTCGCTCGGTCAGGGCGTGGATCTCAATGTAAAATTCAATTTCTCCAATGTAAGAGCAGGGGAGTTGCGTGTTCAACCCGTCGTACACCGCCAAAAGCGTGCGGATCTCGCTCATTTCACGGTCAAACAGCGTCATGATTGCATCCGACATCGGCTTGTCGGGAAGAATGCGCAACGCTTTTTGGGCAGGTAGCTTGAGTCCCAACGCATCGGCACAGCTTACGATCTCATCGTATTCCGTGTTGGGCGCGGTATCGGGGGTGATCCAATTTTTGTCGGAAAACGAGAGCAAAAAGCGACTGCACCCTTCCAAAAGTTGGCGTATTCTTGAGAGATCGTTTGCGATCTTACTTCTTTCCTCTACGCGCGCCTCCTCGGAAAAATATTCCGATACGCCTTTGAAAAGTGTGCCGCCGTCCGCAAGGGTGGAGAGTGCCTCGCAGGCGCGGAGGTAGGCTTCCAGCAGTTCTGCTTGACGATAGACCGACTCCAATGCGGTGGTCTTGGCTTGCGACAGCGTGTATGCCCGACGGCAAAGCTTGAGCTTGGTCAGACAATCGGTAACGAGCGTCAAAAAATCCTTGCTTTGCAGATGCCCAAGCAGCTCCTGCCGTTTTGAAATTTCTTCGATGGGGCAGGGAGAAGATAATACCGCTATGGCGTCCTCGGAGAGGAGCCCCTGCAGCTGCAGATCGGTAAAAACGCTCCTTGGGATCTTTTGCTCGGAGCCATGGCTCAAAAGGCTTGGAGCTTGCATCAGTCACACACCTCCAGATACCCGATCAATCGGGAAAGTGAATATAGCTCTGCGTTGGCAATCACGTCTCCCGCCCCCATGGTCTTGCCCGCGTATTTGATCTCGCGGCAAACGGGATGTACCAGCAAAATGTTTTTTGGAATTTTGATTTCCCACGCATCGCGGTAGCGGTATCTAAAATCATAGGCGGGCAGTTGCTTTTTCTTGGTTTCCAGCGGAATGCGGCAGGAGGTGCCAATGTTGGAAATAAAAGCGACGTAATTACAAAAGTAATATTCCCCCGTTTGCGTAAAGCAGAGGTCTGCGTGCGCGCGCTTGCAGGCAAACAGCTTAACGGCGAGAATCTCTCTTTTGGTCTCGATATAAAAATCGCAGGTAGCCCGTCCCTTGGTGCCAAAAGCAGGAAAGGGATGCGCGGGATATAGATGAAAGCCTCTTTTTTGACACAGCTTTTTGATCTTGACGGAAAGTATGATGCGTTTGACAAGGCAGCGCAGATACGGATAGCAGAGAAGTAGCAGCACCGTCGCACCGATCAAAATCCAAAAATCCATACACAAGCCCCCTCTCTGATTCGTTACCTCCATTATATCATATCTTCTTTTGGTTTGCAAGTCTTTTTTGAACTTCCCAAAAAACTTGGAAAAACCCGCTTGAAAAAGCCACTTCCTTGTGCTATAATATAGCTGCTGACAGCTTTAAAAAAGGAGAATTGAAATGAGAGCATTGACGGTAGAGGAAATCAAGAGGATCACCTTTGGTGCCATCCGAATAGAGACGTGTGGAGAGGGGCTATGTTTTTCCCGTTTTACCGCCAAGCAGACCGATGTGTGGGCATCGCTGGACGATGCGTTTGTGAATCGTGCGGCAAGCGCAACGGGCATTCGTATGGATTTTTACACCAATTCGCAAACGCTTGCCATGACCGTCGGTCACAGCGGAAAATACGATGTCTATATCAACGGTCTGATGCGTGAGCAATACGATCTGCAAGGGGGAGGGGGCTTTACACTTTCCTTAAACGATCCGCTCCAAAATCCACTTGCAGATAAGCGCGTTACCGTTTATTTTCCATGCCATACCGATGCAGTGCTTACCTCGGTCATGCTTGACGAGGGCGCGACCGTGGAGCCTCATACCTATGATCTCAAAATGCTGATGATCGGAGATTCGATCACGCAGGGCTGGGAAACACAGTTTGATTCCTTGTCCTATGCATGGCGCGTGGCAAGGCATTTTAACGCCGATATTCTCAATCAGGGTGTTGGCGGCGCTTATTATTGTGAGGATACGTTTGATCAGCTTCCGTTTGATCCCGATGTGGTCACCGTAGCCTACGGTACCAACGATTTTGGACATTATCATACGTTGGAGGAGCTGCGGGAGCATACGAAAAAGCATCTCTCGCTTGTTTCTCAAAGCTATGCAAAAAAAAGAATTTTTGTCATCACGCCCATCTGGAGAGGACGGCGCGAGGGCAAGCCGATGGGGCGCTTTGAGGACTGTCGTGCCGTCATTGCAGAGGAAGCCGAGGCTCTTGGCTTGACCGTGATCGACGGACTTTGCCTCGTGCCTCCCATGCCCGTCTTTTTCTCGGACGCTTATCTGCATCCCAACGATTGCGGAATGTCTCTGTATGCCGAGAATCTGATCATTGCTTTGGAAAAATATCTGTAAGAATACCTTTCATAAAGCCGACTTTTCCTGCCGAAAAAAGAGTACGGACGTTTGTCCGTACTCCTTTTTATATGTCTTGCCCTGCAAAGTATAGTGTGTTACACCTATAGGTGTACTGTCGGGTAGAGATGAGCCTTTGGCTTGCGTGCCCCTAAGGTTCATCTGCTTATCCTGACAAGTACTGCTTTTTTGGACAAAAAAGCAAAGCCACACACGAGGCGGGGCAGAAAATTATTCGCACAATAGTTGTTCGATTTCTTTTGGTTGTTCATCGGTAGCTTCAAAAACTCTTGCCTTAAAGTATTTTGTTTCAACAAAATCATCAGAAAATGCATTCATGATTTTTTGTGCGATTACAAATTGGGAGTTGGCTTTTTCAATTTCTCCATTTTCTTTTAGATACTTACCTATAATGATAAGCATATCAACTAAATCACACGCAGAAATATTTTTCTGCTTTTGTGCCGCTTCATACATTTCCTCGCCTTCAAGAAGCTGCGCTGCTACGCCCAATTTTGTAAAATAGATTTCGGGGATATGCTCAATGGCATCCTTAGCCAACTGATATTCCCCCTTAGCTTTATATGCCTCTGCCATCGAACGATACGCGTCAAAACGTAGATCATCATGCTTGGTGCTTTCCACGAGAGATTTTCCAATCGTAATCACCTCGTCATTTCGCCCCAGCTCACCAAGAACGTCCGTTAGGCAATCAAGCAAGATGTCGTTTCCCGGATACTTTTTAAGTCCCTCCCGTAGAATCTGCTCACATTTATATTTATCTTTATCCCAATATTTACTGTACTCGTCTACAATCGCTTCAACATTCTTTTCAATCTCGTAAAGGTTGAAATCAAAAAGTTCATCTGTGGAAACACCAAAAAACGAAGCGATAGCGGGGATCATAGTTACGTCCGGCATTGTATTTCCGTTCTCCCATTTTGAAACGGCTTGAAAGGATACTCCAAGATAGTTAGCGAATACTTCTTGAGATATATTTTTCTGCTTTCTTAATGCTTTGATTTTTTCTCCAAGTTTAATCATAATAGTTCCTCCAAATTGTTTTGGATCAGCGCTTATCCTAATACTATTATAGCATATTTTCTTATAAAAACAATAACTCGTTTGGAGAGAATTTTTCTAACAAGAGTTGAATTTTGTAATTGAAAAAGCGGTATAACCGTGTTTTTGCGGTTATATCACTTTATCTGCTTTATTTCATGCTTTCCAAGAGAAGCTTTATTTATTTTATTTTTTTTATCATCTTTTTTCTGCATTTGTTGTTGACAAGCGGTAAAAAGTATGGTATAATAAAGGCGTACAAAATCAGCGTTTGCTTGACTGACGGATAATGCGGGACACCGCAGGGGAATACAAACGTTATAAAGCCGACCGTCTGGGCAATTCAGTTTAATCGCTGATTTGCCCTTTTTTTGTGGCAG
>JAGANE010000037.1 GCA_017624395.1 Clostridia bacterium | reverse complement strand
GCCACTGACCTGTGATGAGCGATGGGATCACCGCCAAGAGAACCGCCCCCACCACAACGGCGGGCGTGTACCAATGCGCAAACTTGGTTACGGCGTTTTCAGCCTTGGATTTGACCAGCGTGGACTGCTCCACCAGCTCCAGAATTTTGGAGACCGTTGATTCGCCAAACTCGCGTGTGACACATAAATGCAACAAACCTCCCAAATTGACGCATCCGCTGATCACGGAATCTCCCACCTTGACCTCTCGCGGCATGGATTCTCCCGTCAGTGAGAGCGTATTCAATTCACTTTGTCCCTCAGTCACAACGGCATCAAGGGGGATCTTCTCCCCGGGGCGCACCACAAGGATCTCCCCCACCGCTACCTCATCGGGATCCACGATCTGTTCTTCACCGTTTCGCAGAACGCGTGCCATATCGGGACGAATATCCATCAAAGAGGCGATCGAGCTACGGCTCCTGCCCACGGCAACGCTTTGAAACAGCTCTCCCACCTGATAAAACAGCATGACAAAAACCGCCTCGGCATATTCCCCGATCACACGCGCGCCCACCGTCGCAAGAGACATCAAAAAATTCTCGTCCAAAAGCTGTCCGTGTGCCACGTTCAAAATCGCACGGCGCAACACGTCCCAGCCGACCAAAAAATACGGAATCAAAAACAGAGGCAAACGAACATACCACGCCGTTGGCAAAATACCACTCAGCGACAAACCACCGAGCAGAAGCAACAGCCCTCCCGCACAAAGAATGCGCCAAAGCACACGTTTTTGCTTTTTGGTCAAGCTCATACAGGCATCACGCTCCGATCTTACTTGACCACCACGCGGCAGTCGGCATCCACGCGGCGTACTGCCTCACAAGCCGCCTGCAACGCGGCATCCCATTTGTCGTCCTCTGCCTCCAGCACCAGCTTTTGCGCAAAAAAGCTGACCGTTGCGCTCTTGACACCGTCGATCTTCAAAATTGCCTTTTCCATTTTTGCCGCGCAATTTGCGCAATCAAGATTTTCCATAGCAAACGTTTTTTTCATAATATATTCTCCTTTTGATATGATTTTGCGAAAGACCTTTTCAAATGGCATCCATACCAAATCAGCCAAACACCCCAAAACGCAGGCAGAGAATGCCCATGGCAATCACTCGCGGATATGCTCCATACCCTGTGCAAGGATCGAATGGATATGGTCGTCCGCCAAGGAATAGTACACGGTCTTCCCCGCGCGACGGAATTTGACCAGCCTTGCCTGCTTGAGCACGCGAAGCTGATGGGAAATGGCAGAAATATTCATGCCGAGCAGCTGGGCAATGTCGCAGACGCAAAGCTCACTTTCGTGCAGAACGTAGAGGATCCGAATGCGCGTGCTATCGCCAAAGATCTTGTAAAAATCCGCCAATGCAAACATCTCCTCCTCGGCGGGCATCAGCTCCCCCACCTGCGCAATGCGGTCGGGATGGACTATTTTTTCCTCACAATTTGGTGCAATCTCCTTCAATCGGAATTCTCCTTTCACTTTATCATTTGAACATTTGTTCAAGTGTTATTATATCATAGAGAAAAACAGAAGTCAATAGGAAGGGGAAAACTTTTTTCAAAACTTTTTTCAAAAAAGGGCTTGACAAAGCGATGGAAAAGTAGTATAATAAGCAAGTACGAAAAAAACATACCTTTGCGGCGTTAGCTCAGCTGGATAGAGTGTTTGGCTACGAACCAAAAGGTCAGTGGTTCGAGTCCCTTACGCCGCGCCAAAATACGGGAATCATGCTTGCATGCTTTCCGTATTTTTGTTTTGGGGTCTGCACACGAGATCCCCCGCAAATGCTTGCATTTGCCATAGCGTGCGCCAAAACAACACAATCGATAACCAAAAACAGCGCACGCTTGGGTTCTGAGTCCCTTACGCCGCGCCAAAAATCCCCAATGGCATTAGCC
>JAGANE010000245.1 GCA_017624395.1 Clostridia bacterium | reverse complement strand
GTTTTTGAAGATTCTTAAGAAACTTTTTTTAAAAAGTTTCTTAAGCCGCCGGAGGCAAAACCGCGTCCCCACATCCCCCATAGAAAAAAGAAAGAGGAGAGCGAATGAATTTTACGTTATTTTTCACAGGAAAGAGAAGGATATACACGAGGGCAGAGCATGCGGCGGCTTTGATGGATCTATGCCTGCAGAGGGGGATCGTTTACGACCGTTTTTGCTGGGATGAGGACGGAGGCATCAGCCTTGAGGTCTCCCTAACGGCTGCAAAGCGTCTGGAGCGGCTTTGTGTGGAGCGAGGGATTGCAGTGCGGCTGTTTGGTCGGTCTGGGCTTCCGTATCTTTTTTGGCGTTACCGCAGGCGCGTGGGACTTGCGGTGGGAGCGGTGCTTGGTGTTATTTTGCTGATCCTGTCAACGCGGTTTGTGTGGGAGGTTCGCGTTACGGGGAACGAGCAGGTGGAGCGCGGCGAGATCCTTGCCGAATTGGAGGCGTGTGGGCTGTTTGTGGGGAGTTATATTCCCCATTTGCACACCGAGGCATTGGAAACACAGGTGCTGATCGCGTCGGACCGTCTTTCTTGGGTGGCGATCCACCTGGACGGAACGGTTGCCGTGGTGCAGGTGCTGGAGCATACCGCGCCGCCCGACGGGGAGCGTCTCAAGCCTGCCAATTTGATTGCCGCCGTGGACGGGCAGATCGAGTCGATCGAGCTTTACCGCGGCAACTGCATGGTCAAGGTCGGTCAAGCCGTCAGGGCAGGAGAGCTTTTGGTCAGCGGACTTTACGACAGCGCCACGCAGGGCTATCGCTATACGCGTGCGGCGGGGACGGTCAAGGCGCGCACCGAGCATAACTTTCGGGTGGAAATTCCCCTGACACGGGAAGAAAAACGCTATGAGGAGTCGGAATACGCGGAAATTAGCTTGAAATTTTTTCATTTTTCTGTGAAATTTTTCAAAAAGGGTGGAAATGACGACCTGTTATGTGATATAATAAAAGAAGAAAAAGCCGTGGAGCTGTTTGACCGTTATCGCCTGCCTGTCTCCTTGTTGGTGACAAAGGTGCATCCCTACCGCCTGCAATCGGTACGCCTGACGCCCGACGAGGCGTTGGACGCGGCATACGCGGCGTTGGAGGAGCAGCTTTCCGCGCTTTCCACGGAGGCGCAGCTTCTCAAAAAGGACGTCCGATACGCTATGGACGGCGACGTCCTGATCCTGACCTGTAGGGTGGAGTGCATTGAGAATATTGCCGTACAGCAGGAGTTTGAAATCAACGAATGACCAAAGACCGAAAGGGGTACTATGAACCGTAAAGTGATCCGTATGAAGCACGCGGGGGCAACCGCGAAAATATTTGGGAGCTTTGACAGCAACGCTCGCATGATTGAGGAACGATTTTCTGTCAGTCTGCGCAACCGCGAGAGCGAAACGGGCGACTCGATCGTGATCGAGGGCGAGGACGAGGCTGCCTTGGAGTCGGCGGCGCAGTGCATTGAATATCTGCACGGGCTCTCCCAAAAGACCGACGTTCTTTCCGATCAGGTCGTGCAATATGCCATTGACATGATCGGTGCGGGCGAGGGGGAATCGCTCTCGGAGCTTGGCGGGGAATGTATCTCTGTGACCACGCGCGGCAAGCCCATCAAGGCAAAGACCGTGGGGCAGCGACAGTACGTGGAGTCTATTCGCAAAAACACCATCGTGCTGGGGGTCGGCCCTGCGGGAACGGGAAAGACCTTTTTGGCGGTCGCCATGGCGGTGCGCGCCCTGCGGGAAAAGCAGGTCAACCGCATCATTCTCACCCGTCCCGCCATTGAGGCAGGTGAAAAGCTCGGCTTTTTGCCGGGAGATCTGCAAAGCAAGATCGATCCCTATCTGCGCCCGCTTTACGATGCTCTTTACGAAATGATGGGTACCGAAAACTATCAAAAGCTGGTGGAAAAGGGAACCATTGAAATCGCCCCGCTCGCCTATATGCGCGGCAGAACGCTGGACGATTCCTTTATCATTCTTGACGAGGCGCAAAACGCCACGCCCGAGCAAATGAAGATGTTTCTGACGCGTCTTGGCTTTAACTCCAAAGCCGTCGTTACGGGCGACCTGACACAAACCGACCTGCCGCGCGGACAAAAAAGCGGACTTGCCTCGGCGGTCAAGATCCTTTCGGGCATCGATGACATCGGCATCCATTATTTTTCGGAGCGTGACGTCGTCCGCCACCGCCTCGTCCAAAAAATTATCCAAGCCTACGATAAATATGACCGCGAGCTTGCTCGCAAGGACGCCGAAAAAGCACGCGCCGCTAAAAATTCAAAATCTTAAGGACGCGAGGGATGCAGATTTTGCCTCCGGCGGCTTAAGAAACTTTTTGAAAAAGTTTCTTAAGAATCTTCAAAACTTTCACTGCACTTTTTATTGTGCCCCTCCTTGAAAAGAGGGACACACGTATTCCATCGTTTCTCTATCGAGGGTGAAAGTTTATCCCTTGTGCAATCGTTTTTGGGGTTATCCGTATTCCATAGCCTTCTCGTGCAAAATCGCTGAAGCATGATTTTGCAGGGAAAGATAAGTGCGTGAAGGATCTTTCACATTGCATCGATGGGTATCGTTTCATGCGTCATCACTGAGAAGGAGTGCATTGATTTTTCCGCGAGAGACGGCAGGGTTGGTGGTCCCTGACGGCTTACGGCAGTACCTATGCGGCTACGAATAAACTTTACCTAACCATTATGAAAAAACTTAGTGAAAGTTTTTGGAGGGTTTGGGAACCTTTTTTCCAAAAAGGTTCCCATAAAAAGCACGAAAACCGGCAGTACCTATGCGGCTACGAACAAACTTTATTTAACCACTATAAAAATAATTTAGTGAAAGCTTTTGAGGGGGTGTGGGGGAAGCTTTTCTCTGAAAAGTTCCCCCAC
>JAGANE010000036.1 GCA_017624395.1 Clostridia bacterium | reverse complement strand
GATGAGGCGGATGAATTGAAGAATTCCGAAAATGATGACTTAGACGACGAGGAAAACGATACCGACGGTGATCATTTTACGGGCAATGAGCGTATCATTGGTTTTGACGAGGACACGGGCTGCTACATCGTGGCGCATTACCGCAAGAGCTTTGAAGCAAAGCTGATCCAATCGCGTCCCAACATTAAAAAATATTACAGTGATCTCAAAAATGCGTTGCTCTCCTACAAGGGAACCAAGAGCCGTATCAGCTGGACGGCGGACAGCTTCCACAACGGGCGCGCACAGATTGCAAAGATCAACGTCAAAACGAGAATTTTGGAGCTGTATCTCGCTTTGGATCCCGCAACCTTGGAGGGTACCGTTTACCGCGGCAAGGATGTTGGCTCCAAAAAGAAGTATGCCGACACGCCGTTCCAATACAAGAACCGCACGCCCCGCAAATTCAAGTGGGCAATGGAGCTGGTACAGCGTGTGTGTGAGGAGCATGGACTTTCTCCCATTGACATTGAACAGGTTGCTTATGACGAGCAATATCCCTTTGACACCACCGACAATCTTGTCACACGCAAGCTGATCAAGGAATATATCCGCGAGGAAAAGCCCGCGACCTCCTTTGAGCTTGCTCCCGACCACGTTCCCTCCGTCCCCGATGAGGACGATAGCGTGATCCCTGCCAACGCAAACTTCTCATGGGAGTTTGACAACGATCGTATGACCGAGCAGGAGGAGATAGAGGAGCCCGTTGCCGACGAGCCTACCCCCGAAGTTGAGGCAGAGCCGATTGCCGAGCCCGAGCCGATTGCCGAGCCCGCATCCGCACCTACGTCGCAGACCTCCATCACGCGTGAGACTGTCAAGGTGACCGAGATGCGTTATACCGAGCGCTATTACAACGATACCAAGCCGACCTACGAGCAGGTGATCACCACCACCGAGCCAATCGAGGCGGTCGCTACTCCTGCGGACGAGACTTACGAGGCGGCAGAGGAGACCTTTGGCGATGACGTTCCCGCCTTTGCGCTTTCTCTTGACACGGAGGAAGTCGTAGAGCGTGAGGATGCTGACACCGTGGAAGAAGAAACGGTGGACGGTGAGGCGATTGAAGAAATTGAGATCAACGAGCAAGAGCCCGAAGTCAATGATCTCGCGGATCCCGATGAAAGCATGGAGATCGACGAGGAGCGTTTCTTTGACGATGCTCCCGTGTCCGATGAGGCTGAGGTCGTAGAGACCTCGGAGGATGTTGCAGAGGAAGATGAGGCACTGCCGTTCCGTCCTTCCTACTATGCAAGCCGTAACTATTATGCCGACGAAGCTACCGAGGTCACCGCAGATGACGAGGCCGTTGCGGAGACCGAGGCAGAGGAGGATTACGAAACCGAGGCATCGGAGGAAACGCTTGAATATGTCAGCGATGCCGAGCCGATTGAGGAGACGCCCGAGGAGAAAAAGCCTGCGGTCAACGTCAATCCCTCGGTTGCTGTAGTGGACATTTGCTCCTTGGAGCCCTTGTTCCCCGTGGGAACGGTAATCAATCTGGAGCTGCTGAAGGCACACGACGTTGTTCTTCCGAGTGCAACCGTGCTCAAAATTTACGCAGGCGGTACGCTTTCCAAGGCGTTTACCGTGGAAGCAAATCATTTTACCCTTGACGCCATCAAAGCCATCAGCGATGCCGACGGGGATTCCGTAATGGTACGCTAAAGGAGGTGTGACCATGTTGAAAAAAATTTATCAAAAGCTTGCCCTCTCGGCAGTATTGCTCCTGACAGTGGTTGCCATGCTTGCAACTGCCATCGGCGCGGCGTCAACCGACGTTTATCTCGTTACCATCGATTACAAAACGACGGAATGCAGCGTCACCGTCAAGGTGGACGACAAGGTAGTGTCTCCCAATGCGGGAACCGCCGGGGAATACCATATTCCGTATAACCACGGAACCCTGACCATTGAGGTCACTCCTAAGCCGGGATACGCGCTGTCTGCCTTGACCGATGCGGAGACCGACCAAGAGGTCGCGTCTACGGGTACCGACGGCAAGACCTATCAGCCGATCCTGACCAAGGATATGAGCTACTATATCAAAGGCTCTGCAAGAACCTATACCATTGAAGAAATCAGTGCACAGGGGATGGGACACAACAAGGTGTTTGACCAAATCTCCTATCAATACGCCTCGGACGACAACGTAACCTTGTCGGTTCCCGTATTGGATGGATATGTTTTTACGGGCTGGAAGATCATTACCAATACCGCAACCAATCAGTTTACTCTCTTGACTTATGACGGAACGAGTGAGACGGTCAAGTTTTTGACCACCATCATTCCCGATACGGGATCGGTTTTGTATGCCGAGCCGATGTGGGAGGGAACTCCGCAAAACGTAACGCGCTTTGACTATGAGTTTGGTTCTACCATTCCCGTAAACTATGGGAATAGCGGTGTGGTGAATACCACCACTTGGCAAGAGCCCAACGGAACAACGTCGATTACGGGTGACAAAGCGGGCAACGAAAAGGATGCCGAGGATCTGGTCGATCTTGATCAGGGCGGCTACAAGACCTACGTTGGATATTATCCTTACGCCGATTACGCCAACGATTCCAAGTATTACACAACGCTGGCAAAGGTTACTACCAATCCCGAAGCCAACAAGGTGAACCGCTACTACGTTCCCATCGTTTATACCCTGACATACGAGGGGCTTGCCGATGATAGCGCTTATCCCAAAACGCACACCTATAACGTTGCAACGCTGTTTGAGAATCAGCCCGAGCGTGTTGGTTACCACTTTGCAGGCTGGAAGGTCTACATCGTGAAAAACGGCGAACGAACCGACATCACCTCGCAGATCAACTCCGAGGTTTCCGTCATTAAGAAGCTTGAATTGAAAGCACGTGAAATGTGCCTTGCGGACGGAAATACCGACCATGAGATCATTCTTGAAGCAACCTGGACGCCCAAGACCTACAACGTCACCTTTGCATGGGCTACAAGCGATGAGGTGACCTTTGACACTGCAAAATATGCAACCTATACCTATGACGCTACCTTGACCATTGATACTCTGCCCGTGCGCTTTGGTTACAATTTTGAGGGCTGGACCTTGACCACCGCCGACGGCACGACCGAGACGATCTCGATCACCGACGGAAAAACACTGATCGTCGGACCTTACGATTCTGACCTGACACTGACCGCCATTTGGTCGCCCAAAAAGCTGACCGTTACACTTGACGGAAACGGTGCCGACAGCGAGGATCACACCAAAACGCTGGAAGCAACCTTTGATGCGGCACTCACACTGCCCGCAGATTTTAAGCTGCCTGTGCGTATCGGTCACACCTTTGTCGGCTATTATCTCAAGACGACCGACGGTGATATTTGCTTTATTTCCGTGACGGAGGATTCCGACGGCACACTGATCGCAAAGAGCGAGATCACGCAATGGCGTTTGGATACCAATACCACCCTGGTTGCGGTTTGGACCGTCAATTCCTACAACGTGACGGTTGAGATCGATACCACCAAGGCAAACGTAACGATTACCGATACCGACGGCAACGGTAGATTTGATTTTGGTGAGCAGATCACCGTAACCGTACAAGCCATTGGCGCAAACAAGCTGGTCAAGTGGGAGGGGGAATCGGTTTTGCACACCACCTCCTACACCTATCAATTTACTTTGGGCGCGACCGACCGCGTACTGACAGGCTTGATGCTTCCCGTGGTCAATGCCCCCGTGTTTAAGATTGATTATCTTAAGGAGATCTTTTCCACCGAGACGGGCAGTATTCCCGACGGCCGTTATCTCATCACCTGCGACGGCGAGACCGCGCTTGAGGTGGTGGTAAGCAACGGAAAGATCACGGTCAACGGTGGAAATCAGCAGACCGTGGTTGCGGTTTTGGAGGGCTACTACGGAAAGACCGTGCAGATCGTGACCTACGGTGTGGACGGCGTCAGCGCAGATAGCGATGCACAAGCATTGGCGATTGCGGCAAGACCTGCCAAGCCCGTGATGAATACTCCCACCGCCGAGATCAAGCATATCTATCAGTACGAGGAAACGATGATCGTCATTGAAATGACCGACGTCAATACCATTTCCCGTTTTGAATTTGCTTGCTCCGAGAGTGCCGACAGCACCTCTGTAAAATGGTGGAGCATTGCCAATGCCGATCCGCTCTCCTTTAAGGTTGAGGACGGCAAGATCTTCTTTGTCAACCTCAAGCCGGGTACCGAATATTACGTTTACGTCCGTGTTAAGGCGGTTGCCGACGAGCATGCACACGGCGTGGAGTTCCGTACCGATCCTGCCATTCCCACACACTCCGACAATACACTTGAGGCAAAGAAAAACGCCATGCTCGATCTGATCGAGGACGGCGACGGTGAGATGGTCAAAACACTGATTGATCAGGCAATTGCCGATGCCAATGCACTGGTCAGTCCCTCTCCCGATTTTTATGATAATCTTGAAGCGATCTACAACCGCGTTTTGCAGGGCATTCAATTTGCAAGAACGCAGGATCGCAAGATCGCCGAGCTGATTGCTTTGCGTGACCGTTTGGTGGCAAGCGGTGAATTCAGCACGGAAAACGTGAACCTGATCAACAACATCTGTGAGGTTGCCGTGCAGACCATCAAGAGTGCCACCGCAACCGAGGCAGTGCAGGCGGCACACACCGTCGGTATGACGCAGATGAAGGAGGTTCCCGTAACCCGTCTCGTATACGGTGATGCCGAGCTGATCGCAAAGGACGGCTTGCCGCAGGGAAGTGCGCTGTATCAGGAGCGTATGGAAAATATCACCGATCTCAGCGCTGCGGTTGATACCGCGATCCAAATTGGTAAATTTGTTTACGGTGGCAGCGCTATGACGCAGGCTGAGGTTGCCGAAGCGCTCAAATCTCTTGACGTCATGGCAGCATACCAGATGCGCTTGACCGATGCCGCAAGCGTGACCGTCAATCCTGCGGGCAGATATGAGATCCGCCTGCTGTTGCCGAGCGAGCTTCATGCTACCACGGGCTTGCAGGTGGCTTACTACAATCAAAAAACGGGCGAGCTTGAGGTGCTGGATACCGTCAAGGACGGTAACTGTCTGGTCTTTTACGCCGACCGCGTGGACGGATTTGTGATCCTTGGCGATCCCGTTCTGAGACTGACGGGCTTTATCGTGGCTCTTGGCTTGATCCTTGCCTGCCAGCTGATTGGAATTATTTTGTTGTTGGTACGCCGTGGCAAATATGCAAAGAGCGTACGTCGTTACAGCTTTGCAATGCCCCTTCTGCTCACCATTCGCTTTTTGCCCGAAAACGGCATGACGTTGCTCTTTGTGCTGGGCGGCTTGGTGATTTTGTTCCAGATTATTTTGATGTATCTTCTGCTTTCCTCCGAGGTGGTATACCGCAGTAAGCATCACCACCACTCCACAGAGGAAAGACGCACACCTGCCGAGGAGGACGTTCCCGTAATGGCAGAGGTACAGGAGGAGGTCGCCCTTGACGGGGAGGACACCGCAGAGGATTCCGATACTGATCGCGCGTTTGCGGTGTTTGCCGAAAACCGAGAGGAGGATTTCTCGGAGGATACCGAAACGCTTGATTTCGAGGAATTTGTTGAGGATGAAGCCCCCGAGACGGACGAGGACGGATATGCATACGGAGAGGACGATTTTATTGAGCCTGCCGCAAATCCGAGATATTCTTTGCCCGACGAGGAGTTTGAAGCCTACGGCAATTCTTTGACCGAGGACGAGGCGCTTGACGGTGAAGATGTTACGTATGCCGATGAGGACGCCGCTTATGACGACGAATATCCTGCATACGACGAAGAAGCCGTTGAGGAAGACAACTATGATGATGCCGAGGACGGGGCAGAGCATGCGTTTGATCCCGATGGCTACGATACCGAGGTCTACTCCGACGAAACCGACGGGGGAGAGGGTGACGTAGAGACTTGGGCTGATACCGACGGGTTTGTTGACGGTGCAGATGCTGATACCGATGCCGAGGGTGATACGACCGGGGACGGTAGCGAGGGCGAGGAGATCTATACCGAAGCTTCCGAGCAGGACTACGATGAGCTTGCGTATGAGGACGATGCCACGGGAGATCCCGCCAATGACGAGTCGGTTTATGATGAGGAGGATGCCACGGGGGATCCCGCAGAGGATTTCTGCTCATATGACATAGAGGATGCCACGGGAGATCCTGCCAATGACGAAAACGTCTACGATGACGAGGACGAAAAGCCCTACGACGGCTACGAAGAATAACCGAAAAAGAAAATAAAATTGCGGGGAGTGGAATCTTTCTCAAAGAAGCGGTTCCTCTCCCCGCACCCTTTTTCTTTTTAAACACTTTGAAAAGAAAAGGGGTTATTAGCAGTTGCTGTGCGCTCATCGGTATCAAATGACGTAAAAGAATACACAAATAAACTGCATAATGCTGCCCGCAACAACAAACAGATGGAAGATGGAGTGCATATAGCGGTGCTTTTTACCAAGACCGTAGAGAATGGCACCCACAGTGTAGGAGATACCGCCCGCAAGGCACCAAAGAAGCCCTGCCAAGGGGATCGCTTCAATCGCCGTTTTTGCTGCCAGCAAAATGCTCCAGCCCATGCCGATATAACAGATCATGGAGAGCTTGGAGTATTTTTTGAGGTCGATCGCGGTCAGCGTTGCCGCCATTGCCGCAAGTCCCCACACAATGCCAAACAGTACCCATGCCCAAACGGGGGAGACGGGACGGATCGAGCAAAAGAGAATGGGTGTGTAGGTGCCGCCAATGAGAAAATAGATGGTGCAGTGGTCAATGACCTGCATTACCTTTTTACCCATGCCCGGGCGCAGACCGTGATAGATGCTGGAGGCGGTGTAAAACAGGATCAGGGAGGCTCCGTAAATTGCGCTTCCCACCACCCCCCACGCGTTTTGAGGCAACGCCGAAAATACAACGCAGAGCACTAATGACACCACGCCAAGTCCACCGCCTACGATATGAGAGATCATATTCATGCGCTCCTCGGCAGTGGTGTAGGTTGGTAGAATACGGTCTTTTAATTTGGTTCTTTTCATTTTTTGATACCTCCTGACGCTTTTGATAACGCGAAATGCGGTTTTCTATACTATATTAACACATATTTGTTATTATGTCAAGTGATGAAAGAAAATATTCACTGTAAATTCATATTTTTTTCCAAGGTTCTTGATTTTTGGAGAGGATTGTGTTATAATGAAATCAAATATAGAAAAAGGAGAGAATTTTATATGAAAAAGGAATATGCAGCTCCCGTTGTGGATGTTATTGAGGTCGATGCCGAGGTTGCGGCAGGCAATACCAGCTATATTCCCGTGTGATAGAGGCTTTTCTCAAAAAATAGGACACATCACTTTGGATTTCTCCCAAATGATGTGTCCGACTTTTTATGAAAGTTTTTGCGAAGCTTTTTTCAAAAAGCGACAAGTAGCGTCTCCGCCTTCCTTAATATTTAACTGTAAACGCATTCTTTTGCAGCATCAGCAAATGCCTTGATATTTTCAGGGTCTCCAAAAAAAAAGTGGTCGGAAGGCGCGCAAATATATCCTCCTATGGATTTTGCTTCAAACAGCTTGTGTACCATTTCTTTTACTTTTTTGGGATTCCCTCGCTCAAAGCCATGGTTTTGATCAAAGCCGCCGACAAAAGCAAGTTTATTTCCTACACGCGCGGTTGCCTCCTTCATATCACAGTCTCCGCCCATTTCCGGAGGCGTCATGGTTTCAAGTGCATCGGCACCGTTTTCTACCACGGTTTCCAACAAAGGCATTAGACCGCCGCAAAGATGGTATACCACCTTGGTTCCCTGTGTGTGCAGTGCCTCAATTTGCTTTTTATCGTACGGCAAGCAAAATTCCTTATGCATAGTTGGGCTGATCACGGTGCTGGAGCCTGCACCGCCACCACATTCAACGAGATCAAGCTCCTGCTTTCCACCAAGATCTATGACATCAAGTTTTCGTTTTAACAGTTCACGTAAAATATAATGCATAAGATCCGGTTCATCATAGGCAAGATAAATTGCCTGTTCGGTTCCAAACATGTTGAGAAATGATTGCCACGGGCTTCCTTGACCGAAATCATAAAACCCACTTCTGACAATCCCTTTATTTCCAATCTTCTTTTTTGCTTCGATCACGGGTGACCAATCAACCGCACAAGGAAGCGGAAAGTATTTTTTCCATATTTCAAAGTCTCTTTCGGTTTCAATCAAATGCTTGGTAGTCCATTGCGTGTACTGATTTTTTTCCTTTTTTACACTCAGCGTTCCCATTGGGGTGATAATTTCCTCCACCCATGTATGGCAACCGCTTTTGCTATAGCCAAGATTGATCTTTCGTTTTTCCCAATTGGCAAGATCTGCACTTTTGTATTGATATATGGGTGATACGTAAACAACCGGATCCATTCCGAAATACTCGTATGCTTCATATTGATCGATGCCGCCAAGATAGGTTTGTAAATAATAGGACATCCAACTGTGTACTTGACAAGGCATTCTATCGGGCTGTTGATTGGAAAGGGCAAGCAAAAAGCGCTCTCTGCCGGTAAGCTGTTCCATAGTATTCTCCTTTTTTATTTAAATTGATTGGGCTTGGCGAGATTATTATAGCAGAAATAACCATGTGATGCTACATTCAAAAATGCAAAAAACAACTCTATATTGATATTTTTGAAATAATTTTCTTGATATTGATATTTTTGAAATAATTTTCTTGTAATTTATATTCAATTGGTGTATAATGAAAGCAACACCGAAAGGAGACTGACGATGGAAAGAAAGCTTTTGTTAAAGGATTTTTTGTTAAGACCCAATGACGTATTTTATATGTCGGACACGGCTTTTTCATCAGAAGAACTGATTTTAACCCCCGATGTAAAACCGACACATGTACATGATTTTTATGAGTTTTTTATTGTCATCGAAGGTCAGATCACCGAAATGCTTAACGGCACGAAGCAAAGCGTATCAGAAAAAACACTTCGCATTCTGTTTCCAAAAGACAGTCATAATATACGCGCCTCGAAAAATTTCCAAACAAGCAAAATACGCAATGTGGCAATTCGTTCTGACTACTTTGAGGAGCGATTGCGTCACCTTTCATGTAATATAAACACAATTCAAAAAGAGATTTCCTTGCACTATTTTGCGTATCATGCGCTGATGGAGGGAACAAGCGAAGCACAAAAGCATATTCATGATCCTGTAAAATATCATTTTATTATGGCAAACGTTTTGGATACGGTTTTGATACATGCTTGCATCTCAAATCAAAATGCTCTCCAAATCCCGCTTTGGTTAGAAAGGCTTTGTGCAGAGATGCAAAAGTTTGAACATTATACAGCGGGGCTTCCCCGTATGCTGGAGCTGTCGTGCCGATCGCAAGGACATTTAAACCGATGTATGAAAAAGTATTTTGGCATGACATCAACCGAATACATCAACACACTTCGTTTGGATCATGCGATAGATCTGTTGCAATCAACCGATAAAAAGATTGTTGATATCGCGTATGAATGCGGATTTGAAAGTGTTCCTTACTTTAACAAAATTTTTAAAAAGCATTTTGTTGTCTCTCCTCATCATTACCGAAAGCACCGTATTTGTTAACTTTCATGTTATATAAAAGATATTATCGATTTTGAAAGACTTTGGGAATTTAAAAAACTTTATGGGAAAACGATTGATAACCAGTCATCCCAAAGCATAACCTTTTGATTAAAATAAAAAATATTGGACACATCATCAGAGCAAAAACTCCAAAATGATGTGTCCGACTTTTTATGAAAGTTTTTGCGGAGCTTTTTTCAAAAAGCGACAAGTAGCGTCTTCGCGTCCTTTTACTTGCAAGCCTTTTCGATAATAACAATATTAAAAACTCACGGATAGCAATTAACGCGTTATCGTGAGTTTTTGATATTCTTTCTTGCCTTAGGGATCTTTTTTTGCTTGATCATTTTTTGAAGATAGGTAAATCCAACCATTGTATCCACGAAGCGGAACACTTTTTTACCATTGGCTTGAAACAAAATGACGGTGGGCGTTCGATATTCGCTGAGATCAATCTCTTTATTTTTTTTTGCTTTTT